>NZ_JAQUVG010000032.1 GCF_028693495.1 Zoogloea sp.
CGCGACCCCTTCGCCATGCTGCCCTTCTGCGGCTACCACATGGGCGACTACTTCAACCACTGGCTGAAGATGGGTCACACCGTCGATCAGGCCCCCGGCATCTTCTGCGTCAACTGGTTCCGCATGAACGAGAAGGGTGAGTTCATGTGGCCTGGCTTCGGCGAGAACATGCGCGTTCTCAAGTGGATCGTCGACCGTGTCCGCGGCCGTGTCCACGCCACCGAGAACGCCCTCGGCTGGATGCCCCAGTACGAAGACATCGACTGGACCGGCTCCGACGTCACCAAGGAAGAGTTCGACCAGCTGATCAAGATCGACGCCGAAGCCTGGAAGAGCGAGCTCGCCGGTCACCAGGAATGGTTCGAAAAACTCCAGGACCGCCTGCCCAAGCAGTTCATGCTCAAGCGCGAACTGTTCGAACTGGCCCTGTAAGCGTACATTCATGGCAGCCCCCCGGCTGCCCTGAAGGCCCCAGAAAGCGCCGAGCCATCGGCGCTTTTTTATTGGCTGGCAGGGCCAGGGAATTTGCCCCACCAAAACACAGGAAGGACACCCATGCCCCCCATCGCCCGTCGCATGGCCGACATCCAGCCCTTTCACGTCATGGAGATCCTCAAGCGCGCCCATGAGCTCAGCGCCGCGGGTCGCGACATCATTCACCTGGAAGTGGGAGAGCCCGACTTTCCCAGTCCGCCCCCCATCCTGGAAGCCGCCCAGCGCTTCCTCGCCGGCGGGCACGTCCATTACACCCCGGCGCTGGGACTGACCGCCCTGCGGGAAGCCCTCTCCGGCTTCTACGCCCACCGCTTTGGTGCAGCCGTCGCCCCCGAACGGATCATCATCACCCCCGGAGCCTCCGGAGCCCTGATGCTGGCCCTCGGCGTCCTGACCAACCCAGGCGACGCATGGCTGCTGCCTGACCCCGGCTATCCCTCCAACCGCCACCTGGTCCGCAGCTTCGAGGGGCGCCCCGTGCCTCTGCTGGTGGACGCCCTGACCCGCTTCCAGCCCACCCCGGCCCAGGTGGATGCCGCCTGGACGCCCCAAACCCGGGGGCTGATGGTCGCCAGCCCTGCCAATCCCACCGGCACCCTCCTCAGCCTGGACGAGATCGAAGCCCTGCAACGCACGGTTCAGGCCCGCGGTGGCACCCTCATCGTCGACGAGATCTACCAGGGTCTCAACTACGGTGTTGAGGCCAGCACGGCCCTCACCCGTCTGAACGACATCTTCGTGGTCAACAGCTTCTCCAAATACTTTGGCATGACCGGGTGGCGGCTGGGCTGGATGGTGGTTCCCGAAGCCTATGTGCGGGACATCGAAAAGCTTGCCCAGCACTTCTTCATTTCCCCCTCCACCCCGGCCCAGCACGCCGCCCTGGCGGCCTTTGCACCGGGCACCCTGGAGATCCTCGAGGCGCGTCGCCACGCCTTTGCCCACCGCCGCAACGCGCTGCTGCCCGCCCTCCGGGACATCGGCTTCCGCTTCGCCACCGAACCCCAGGGCGCCTTCTACCTGTACGCCGACATCTCCGGGCTCGCCGACAGCAGCGAGACCCTTGCCCGGCGGCTGATCGAAGAAGCCGGCGTGGCGACCACCCCCGGCCTCGACTTCGGTGACAACGCCCCCGAACGCCACCTGCGCATTGCCTACACCACCGAAGAGACCCGGCTGATCGAAGCAGCAGAGCGGATCGGGCGGGTGCTGCGGTAAGGCTCTGCGAGGAATCCGCTCCGCCAGGCAAACTCCAGCCCCCTGAAAGCAAAAACCCGCCAGGCGGCGGGTTCTTGCTTCTTCCCAAGGGCGCTCGTCAGGCACCCACCAGTTTTCCGCCGCTTCGCGCCGCCTGGGTCAGAGCCGCCTTCACGGCCATCACCTTGTTGGCGTAGGGGGCAGCCGGATCACTGGAGCCGTTGTACTGCTGCAGGGCCCGTTCCACCGAACCGGTGCGCTGGATGTACTCCTTGAGCACCAGGGCACCTACCCGGATGTTGGTTTCCGGATCAAACATGGCGCTCTTGTCGGAGGCCACATCCACCTTGTCCGGATGCCACTTGGGGATGACCTGCATCAAGCCCTGGGCCCCCATCGGGCTCTCGGCGAAGGGATTGAAGCGGGACTCGATGGCCATCACGGCCACCAACAGCAGGGGGTCCACCCCAATGCTGCGCCCCGCCTGCTGAGCAGAAGCCAGCAGGGGCTCGACAGCCACCGGCGAAACCAGGTAACGCTTGGCGATGTACATCTTGACCCGCTGGAGGTCAGGGGACAACTTGATGGAGGGATTTTCAGGGGCCGTGACGATCTCGGTCGCCGGCTCCTCGATCACTGCAGCCACAGAGGCGGATTCACCGAGCAACTTGCCCAGGGCGAGACCCTGAACACCGTGGTTGGCAATGCGGGACGCTACAAAAAGGGTAACGATAAGGCCAGCGACGAGAAGACCGCCGTGGGTGAAGTGAAGCATGAATGAAGCCGCGTGACGTGCGTACTTCGCGATACGAGTTGCGGACATGGGCTCTCCTTTCTGTGGCCACGATCACGAGCACGCAGGAACAGCCTCCCCGCAACATCAAGGGAAATCGCTCGTTCGCATCACCCGGAAAACCCACGAAAATGGGGCCGGGCTCCACTCACCTCCCTGAAAACGGGAAGGTGGCGTCTTGGGATCAGGTCGCCAGGGGTTGATCCAAACACGCTGACGCAACCAGGACAGCGTGCCAAAAAAAGCATCGAAACCCGGCCTGTACAAGGCCGTTGACCATGGGGAAGAAGCCCGGCCATGCAGCAGTTTCAATACCGACAATGAATAACAACACGGTACCAATTACGACACCTGGAACGCATTCTATTGATTCGATTGAACTTTGTCAAACAAAGGGGCAAGCAAGGGGCAGCAGAACGATTCCTTTTGCATCTTTCGGAGACCCTGAAGCCATGTCCGGCAAGGCGGGCCGCAAAGGACAGGGCAGGCAGGATCAGCCTGGACGCGCCTGCAACGGAAAAGGCCAGCGGCGTGAGTCTGCGACGGCCTCAGGCCCATTCTCGGCCAGGCACAAGCCCTCTGCGCCACTGCGCCCTGCCAGACACGCAGCCAGCCGGGACCAGTCGAAAAAAGGCCCCGGGTCCGTCTTGCGTCCGGGCGCCACATGGGAGTGTCCCACTACGTCCTCGATAGGAAAACGGGCCTTGAGAGCCACCAGCAGATCGGCCAGCACCTCGTACTGGACCGGCTCGAAAGGCAGGGTATCGCACCCTTCCAGTTCAATCCCGACAGAGAAATCATTACAGCGCTCCCGTCCTTTCCAGGAGGACACCCCCGCATGCCAGGCCCGCATCTCAGGGGGAACAAACTCGATCACCCGACCGTCGCGCCGGATGAAGTAGTGGGCTGAAACACGGAGCTGGTGAATCTCCGCGTAGTAGGGATGGTCGGCAGGATTGAGGGTGTTGGTGAAGAGTTGCTCGACACCGGGACCACCAAAGCGGCTGGGGGGAAGGCTGATGGCGTGGATGACGACTACGGAAACATCTACGCCGACCGGCTTTTCATCAAAATTGGAGGATATGCAGCCAGAGATGAACATGTAAAAAATGTGAAAAGGGTCTGAAAGTACTATTCAGACCCTTAACATCAAGCTTGCTTACGCGACTGTATTAGCAAAGACCAGCAGCAGCGCAGGTACCTGTATTGGTTGCCCAAGTAATGCCGGAAGCACTAGGAGTCGGGACCATGATATACGTGTAGGCGGTTCCGAAGTCTGCGGCAGTACCTTTGGCGGTAATAGTTCCGTTGGCTTCAACAGTCACCGAGGCAACTTTGCCATAAGCCGCCGGGGCAGCAGCAACCCCACCATTCCCGTTAGCACAACCGGTGACTTCAGCGGCCGGGTCCGGACGCGTCTGGATACAAATTTCAACCTGAGACTTGAATCCCTGAGCTGCCTGGACAACCTCGGTAAACTTGGCCTTCTTGGTGTAGGTCTGATACTGCGGAACCGCCACAGCCGCCAGAATGCCGATGATCGCCACAACGATCATCAGTTCGATCAGGGTAAAACCACCTTGCTTTTTCATGATGTGTCTCCAGTGAAGTACGTGAACCACCAAGTCGGGGATCGGATGAGGATTCGATCCTTCGAGGAGTCCTCAGCAAAGCTTGTGCCAGGCATTACAAAAAAATTAAAAGCATTTCAAATCAGAAACTTGATCCGTATTTCAACATTTCCGTCGAACGGCCTTGCCGCAAAACCCTACACCGGGTGTGACCATTTTTGTCACATTGATGACAAAATTCGTCAGTCATAAAATTCTATCGACCTGGTGGTTTTCGATAGCAGCCCCGGCGCGGAGGGCAGCCTCCCGACCCCCTCAGGCATGCATGGTTTTGGTGCGCGCTTCTTCCGTATGCACGCCTGCAGTGCGCAAAAGTGCGGCATCCGTAAACCAACCTCCTGATTTAACGCAACAATCCTGCTTGCCAGGGCTGGCACAGCACCTGCTTGGTGCCCCGCTTCGCAACGGGAGCCCACAATGGAGCAAACAAGTCACGCCAGCAGTACCCTCTTCGTGCTGCTCGGCGCCATCATGGTGCTGGCGATGCATGCCGGCTTCGCCTTTCTGGAGGTCGGCACGGTCCGCAAGAAGAATCAGGTGAATGCGCTGGTCAAGATCCTGACCGATTTCGGCATCTCGGCCGTGGCCTACTTCTTCATCGGCTACACCCTCGCCTACGGCGTGCATTTCTTCAGCAGCGCCGAGGTGCTGTCCCAGAAGAGCGGATACGAGATGGTCAAATTCTTCTTCCTGCTCACCTTCGCTGCAGCCATTCCGGCCATCATTTCCGGCGGGATCGCCGAACGGGCCAAGTTCCACCCCCAGGGCGTCGCCACCTTCCTGCTGGTCGGTTTTGTCTACCCCTTCTTTGAGGGCATCGCCTGGAACGACAACCTGGGCCTGCAGCCCTGGCTGGAGGCCAGCTTCGGAGCCAGGTTCCATGACTTTGCCGGCTCGGTGGTGGTCCATGCGGTGGGGGGCTGGATCGCGCTCCCGGCGGTCCTGCTGCTCGGGCCCCGGCGCGGCCGCTACACCAGGGAAGGCCACGTGGCCGCGCATCCGCCGTCGAACATTCCCTTTCTGGCCCTGGGGGCGTGGATCCTCACGGTAGGCTGGTTCGGGTTCAACGTGATGTCGGCCCAGGCGGTGGACAAGATCAGCGGGCTGGTGGCCCTCAATTCCCTGATGGCCATGGTGGGGGGCACCCTGGCGGCCATGGTCCTGGGCAGGAACGACCCGGGCTTCATCCACAACGGCCCGCTGGCCGGCCTGGTGGCGGTGTGTGCCGGCTCCGACCTGATGCATCCGGTGGGCGCCCTGGCCACGGGGCTGATCGCCGGGGGCTTGTTCGTGATCCTGTTCACCCTCACCCAGAACCGCTGGAAGATCGACGACGTGCTGGGCGTGTGGCCTCTCCACGGGCTGTGCGGTGCCTGGGGCGGCCTTGCGGCAGGGATCTTCGGCAGCCCGGCGCTGGGCGGCATGGGAGGGGTCAGCCTGGTGTCCCAGGTGCTGGGCACACTGGCCGGGATCGTCATCGCGGCAGCGGGCGGCACCATTGTTTACGGCGCCCTCAAGACCGTGGTGGGCATCCGGCTGGCTCCGGAGGAGGAGTTCGACGGGGCGGACCTGAGCATCCACAAGATCACCGCCACGCCGGATCGGGAAACCCACTGGTAAGTCCCGCGGCTGGCCGGTAAAGTGCGCGCCATGCACGATACCGGCACTTCTGAATTCCTGGACATCCGCGGCCTGCGCTACCACGTCCGGCACTGGGGCCCCCAGGATGCCCCGCCTCTCTTCCTGCTGCATGGCTGGATGGATGCCTCTCCCACCTTTCAATGGCTGGTGGCGTCCTTTCAGCAGCGCTGGCATGTGATCGCGCCCGACTGGCGGGGCTATGGCGGCAGCCAGTGGCTGGCCCGCCCCTACTGGTTTCCCGACTATTACGCCGATCTGGATGCCCTGGTCCGTCATTACTCGCCCGACGCCCCGGCCCGGATCGCCGGCCACAGCATGGGTGCCAACATTGCCTCGGTTTATGCAGCCCTGCGGCCTGAGCGGGTTGCCCGGCTGGCAATGCTGGACTTCCTGGGCCTCGTGGCCGACCCGGGGGTGGATGCCCCCGCCCAGCTGGCCAAGTGGATGGATGGGCTGGACCAGCCTCCCCGCCTGCGCAGCTACCCGGACATCCCCGCCCTTGCCAAGCGCCTGCAGCAGGGCAACTGGCGCCTTCCGGAGGACAAGGCCCTGTTCCTGGCCCGCGCCCTCAGCCGCCAGACCGCCGATGGCCGGGTGGAGATGGCCTTTGATCCCTGGCACCGGCAGGCTTCACCCCATCTTTACCGGATTGAAGATGCGATGGCCCTGTGGCGCCGGATTCGTGCGCCGGTGCTGATGCTGGTGGCCGAGGATGGCTTCATCCATGAGCGCTTTCACGACCAGCCCGACGAATATCAACGGCGATTGGCCAGTTTTGCCCAGGTGGAGGTGCACCGGATCCCCGATGCGGGACACAACATCCAGCATGACCAGCCCGCACGGGTGGCCAGCCTGATCGAAAACTTCATGCTGGCCTGAGTCTGCCACCCCCTGCAAGGGACAGGGATTGATGCATAATCGGCCATGGCTCCGTGGTTTTTCACCCTCAGGACATGCTCAGGTGGCCCCTTCCCTCACCACCCCCTCACTCAAGCGCAGGCTGTGGCTGGTGCTGCTGCTGGCCATCGCCCCCCTGGCAGCGCTGATCCTGTTCCATTACCAGAGCGAACGGCACAAGACCATTGAGGGGATGCGGCAGCAGGCCCGGTTGATGGCCAGAATCGTGCACATCGAGGAGGCAGCAGCCGAGCGGCAGGTCCGTCAGCTGCTTGCCACCATGGCCCGGTCCAACGATCTGGCTGACCTGGACCCGCAGGCCTGCACCGAGCTCACTCAACGCCTCGCCCAGTCCGCCGATGACATCGCCAATCTTGGTGCGGTCACCCCGGACGGCCAGGTTTTCTGCAGTCTGGTCCCCACGCCCCATCCGGTGGACGTGCGGAACCGGACCTGGTTTCAGCAGGCCCGCAGCGGCCCGGGGCTGACCAAGGGACAGTTCCTGGTGGGGCGGATCTCGGGCAAGGTCAGCATCACCTTCGGCTACCCGGTGCGGGCACCGGACAATACCCTCCGGGCCGTGACCTTTGCCGCCACGGACATCACCTGGTTCGACCGGCTCACCACCCGTCAGCAGCTCCCCGAAGGCTGGACCTCGATCCTTTTCACCGCCACCGGAGAACCCCTCTCCCGCTATCCCGACCCCGACAAGTGGCGCCACACCCGCCTGCCTGAAGAGAGCCGCCAGAAATTCATCGAGACCGTCCGGAGCGGCAAAGACGAGGTGGAGATGGAAGGCCTGGACGGGGTGGTCCGGCTGTTTTTCCTGGAGCCTGTCACGCTGGCCAACGGCGACCTGTTTGTCAGCGTCGCAGCCCCCTTGCGGCAGGTGCTGGCGCCCGTCGAACAAAAACTCTGGCAACAGCTCGGGGCCATTGCGGTCGCAGCCCTGACCTCGCTGCTGCTGGCCCGCTACTTCCTGTACCGGCTGGTCGAGCGGGGCATGCAACGGCTGGCCGAGGCCTTCCGGCAGGTCCGCGCGGGCAGGCTGGATACCCGCCTCTCCACCCACCGCCTGCCCCAGGAGCTGGCAGAGCTCAGCGAACATTTCAATGACACGGCGAGCGAACTGCAACGGCGTGCTCAGGAACTGAAGCTGCACCAGGAAAATCTGGAAGAACTGGTGATCGCCCGCACGGCAGAGTTGCAACAGGCCAAGGCCCAGGCCGAAGCGGCCAACCGGGCCAAGAGCGCCTTTCTGGCCAACATGAGTCACGAGATCCGCACGCCGATGAACGCGATTCTCGGCTTGTGTCACCTGATGCAGCACAAGCCGGGACGCTCCCCCGAGGACACCGACGCCCTGCACAAAATCGATACCTCGGCGCGGCACCTGCTGCGCATCATCAACGACATCCTCGACCTGTCAAAAATCGAATCGGGGCGACTGGAACTGGAGAACATCGATTTTTCCGTGGAGGGTGTGCTGGACCAGGTCTGCGCGATGGTTGGCGAGGCCGCTCAGGCCAAACAGCTGACCGTGCTCACCCGCTGCGAGCCCTCGCCCCTCTGGCTCAAGGGGGATGTGACGCGCATCCGCCAGGCCCTCCTGAACCTGGCAGGCAATGCAGTCAAGTTCACCGCGAGTGGATCGATTGTCCTCACCGCCCGGGTCACCGCGCGCACCGACCAGACCCTGACCGTACGCTTCGCCGTGACCGACACGGGCAGCGGCCTTTCTCCGGAAATTCAGGCCCAGCTGTTCCAGAGTTTCGTCCAGGCCGATGTATCCATGACCCGACGCTTCGGCGGCACCGGTCTGGGCCTGGCCATTACCCGTCGGCTGGCGGAGCGGATGGGGGGCGAAGCGGGCGTCGAGAGCGAACCCGGCAAAGGCAGCACGTTCTGGTTTTCCGCCCGGCTGGCTCCGGGGTCCAGCACCACGGAGGCCCACGCCGCCATCCCCGATGCCCGGGAAACCCTGGCCCGCCTGCAGGCCTGCGGCAGCCACCTCCGCCTGCTGCTGGTGGACGACGACATCATCAACCGGGAGGTGGCCCTGGAGCTTCTGCAGGCCGCGGGCCTGCAGGCCGACACCGCCGTGGATGGCCAGGAGGCCCTGGACAGGATCACTGAGGGCGGCTACGACCTGGTCCTGATGGACATGCAGATGCCCCGGCTGGACGGGATTGGCGCCACCCGCCGGATCCGTGCCCTGCCCGACCGGAAAGCGCTGCGGATCATCGCCATGACCGCCAACGCCTTCGCCGAGGACCGGGCCCGCTGCCTGGCTGCCGGCATGGACGACTTCCTCACCAAGCCCGTGGAGCCCGACGCCCTCTACGCGATGCTCCTCAAATGGCTTCCGCAACAAGCGGATTGAACGCCTGGGCGGTTCAGCGCCAGACCCCGCTGCGAGGGGTGTAGCTGTCCAGCACCCGGATATAACTCTCCCGCGCCACGGCGCTCGGATCCCTGAGGCGGGACTGGCGCATGCTACCCTTCATCTGGGTCACGGAGTCGTACTCCCGTTCCATCAGCCAGTCTGAAATGCCCTGCAGGATATGGGTCAGGCGTTCCGGGCCGTGGGCCAGCAGGCTGGAGGCCAGATGGACCACGTCGGCACCGGCGAGCAGCAGCTTGAGGGCATCTTCAGGCTCATACACCCCGCCGGTGGCAGCCAGGGTCAGGCGGGTCTGGGAGCGCAGGATGGCAATCCAGCGGATCCGCAGGAGGGTTTCATCCCGGCTCGACAAGGCCAGCTGATCCACCATTTCGAGGGTTTGCAGATCGATGTCGGGCTGGAAAAACCGGTTGAACAGGGCGACGCCACTGGCGCCGGCGGCTTCCAGTTTGCGCACGAAATGGGGCAGCGAGGAGAAGAAGGGCGACAGCTTCATCACCACCGGAATGCTCACCACCTGGCGCAATTCCGTCAGCAGGGCCAGATAACGGGCCTCCACGACATCACCACTCTCCAGCGGGTCGGCGGCCACGTAGTACACGTTGAGCTCCAGCGCATCGGCGCCGGCCTGCTGGAGCTCCCTGCCCAGATCCACCCAGCCGGCAGGCGTCACCCCGTTGAGGCTGGCAACGACCGGGATCTTCAGCCGCGCCTTGACCTTGCGCAGGTGTTCCAGATAACACTCCAGGGCCCCCACGAACTGGCCATGATCGGGCAGGAAGGTATGCGCCTCCGCATCGTGAAGATCCCCGTGAAGGAGGAAACGCTCGGTCATCGCGTCCTCGGCAACGAGTTCCTCCTCGTAGAGGGAATGCAGCACCACTGCCGCCGCTCCCGCATCCTCCAGTCGCAGCAGGGTGTCCAGGTTGCGGGACAGGGGGGAGGCCGAGGGCACCAGGGGGTTCTTCAGGCGCAGCCCGAGATAGTCGGTGGACAGGTCGATCATGACGGCATCCTCATTCCGGTTTCGAGGCAGCAGGGTTGGCAGCCAGGGCCTGGTAGGCGGCATAGCGCCGGTCGGCCTCCTTCTGGGCTTCGAGCATCAGGCGCTCGGCCACCTCCGGATGGCTGCGGGCCAGCATCGCAAAGCGGGTTTCACTGTCCATGAACTGGCGGATGGGCAGGCTCGGGGGCGCGGAATCCAGCCGGAACGGATTGCTCCCGACCGCCTCCAGCCGGGGATCATGGCGAAACAGGGGCCAGTGCCCCGATTTCACGGCCATGTCCTGCTGGCGCTGGTTGTAGAGCATGTCCACCCCGTGGGCGATGCAGGGGCTGTAGGCGACGATCAGGGACGGGCCATTGTAGGCCTCGGCCTCCTGGAAGGCCTTCAGGGTGTGCACATCCTTGGCCCCGTAGGCCACGGTGGCCACATAGACATGACCATAATCGGAGGCGATCCGGGCCAGGTCCTTCTTGGCCGTGGACTTGCCCCCCGCGGAGAACTTGGCCACGGCCCCCACCGGCGTGGCCTTGGAAGTCTGCCCGCCGGTGTTGGAATACACCTCCGTGTCCAGCACCAGGATGTTCACGTCGAAACTGAGCGCCAGCACGTGATCCAGGCCCCCATACCCAATGTCGTAGGCCCAGCCGTCGCCGCCGATGATCCATACCGAACGGCGGATCAGCCATTCGGCCACAGCCAGAAGCTCGCGGGCACGGGGATGATGACTCCGCTCCAGCAGACTCCGGAGGACGGCCACCCTTTCCCGCTGGGCCCGCAGACCGGTTTCCTGATGCTGTTCCGCCTCGACCAGGGCCACCGCCAGGTCAGCGCCGATGTCGCCGGCCAGCTCCCGGACCAGATACCTGGCGTGATCCATGAGCTGATCCGCAGCGAGGCGCATGCCCAGGCCAAACTCGGCGTTGTCCTCGAAGAGGGAGTTCGACCAGGCCGGCCCCCGCCCGGCCCCATTGACCGTGTAGGGTGTGCTCGGCAGGTTGGCCCCATAGATGGATGAGCAGCCGGTGGCATTGGCCACCAGCATCCGGTCACCGAAGAGCTGGGTGGCCAGGCGGATGTAGGGAGTCTCTCCACAGCCGGCACAGGCGCCGGAAAACTCGAAGAGCGGATCCAGCAGCATCGCGCCCGGCAAGGTTCCCTGGCGCAGCTGGCTGCGGTCGAACTCCGGCAGGGTCAGGAAGAAGTCGAAACTGGCCTTCTCCTGTTCCCGCAGGGGTTCCAGCGGTGCCATGTTCACCGCCCGGCGGCTCACATCGGATTTGTTGTGGATCGGGCAGGCCTCCACGCAGTCGCCGCAGCCGGTGCAATCCTCCGGCGCCACCTGGTAGCTGATCCGGGTCCCCAGGGGATAATCCTTGCTCTTGGCCCGCACATGCTTGAAGCCCGCCGGCGCCCCTTCGGTGGCACTCTCGGGGAAGACCCGCGCCCGGATCGCCGCATGGGGACAGACGAACACGCACTTGCCGCACTGGGTGCACAGGTCGCTGTCCCAGACCGGAATCTCCAGGGCGATGTTGCGCTTTTCGTAGCGGGCCGTGCCGGTGGGAAAGGTGCCATCCGCCGGCATCGCCGAAACCGGCAGACGGTTGCCCTCTCCCCGGTAGAGGGGCAGGGTGAAGTCCCGCACGAAGGGGGGGAGCTCCGCCGCCGGGGAGGGCATTTCCGTTTCCCGCCTGGCCTCCTGCTCCGGCAGGCTCACTTCGAAGAGCCCGGCCAGGGTCAGATCGATGGCCTTGTGGTTGAGGTCGGTGAGGCGCTTGCTCTTGCGTCCGTAAGTCTTTTCCACGGCCTTCTTGATGGCGGCCACCGCCTCATCCCGTGGCAGGACGCCCGCAATGGCAAAGAAGCAGGTCTGCATGATGGTGTTGATGCGCCGCCCCATGCCCGCCTGCTGGGCCACGCCGTAGGCGTCGATCCCCCACAGCCGGAGCCCCCGCTCCCGGATTCCGGCCTGCAGGGAGGCCGGCAGGCTGGCCCACACGGAGCTTGGCGGGACGGGGGTGTTGAGCAGGAAGACGCCCCCGGGTGCAGCATGGGCCAGCAGGTCGTAACGTTCGACGAACACCGTCTGATGGCAGGCCACGAAATCGGCCATGCCCTCCTCCACCAGATAGGCGGAGCGGATCGGATCCGGGCCGAAGCGCAGGTGGGATACGGTGACCGCGCCGGACTTCTTGGAGTCGTAGACGAAATAACCCTGGGCCTGGAGAGGCGTGGCTTCACCAATGATCTTGATGGAGTTCTTGTTGGCCGAGACGGTTCCGTCCGCCCCCAGCCCCCAGAACACCGCGTGCTTCAGGCGCCGCGCCGCATCGGTGCGGAAGGTCTCGTCCCAGGACAGGGAAAGATGGGTCACGTCATCGTGAATGCCCACCGTGAAACGGCGCCGGGGCGTGGCGGCAGCCAGCTCGTCAAAGACGGCCCGGACCATGCCCGGCGTGAACTCCTTGCTGGCCAACCCATAGCGCCCGCCGATCACCCGGGGCATCGGCCGCAGGCCATCGGCCGCCCCCTCGGCAAGGGCCGTCAGCACATCCTTGTAGAGTGGCTCCCCATCGGCACCGGGCTCCTTGCAGCGGTCGAGCACGGCAATGGCGGTGACGCTGTCCGGCAGCGCCGCCAGCACCCCACGTCCGTCAAAGGGCCGGAACAGACGCAGCTTGAGCAGGCCGACCTTCTCGCCCCGGGCCACCAGATGGGTCACGGTCTCCTCCACCGTTTCCCCGGCGGAGCCCATCACCACGATCAGGCGCTCCGCATCGGGCGCCCCCACATAGTCGAAAAGCCGGTAGCGCCGCCCGGTCAGCGCTGCAAAGCGGTCCATGGCGGCCTGGACAATGCCTGGAAAGGCGTCGTAGAAGGGATTGCTGCGCTCCCGCCCCTGGAAGAACACATCGGGGTTCTGGGCCGTACCCCGCAGCATGGGACGCTCGGGGGACAAGGCCCGGGCCCGGTGGGCGGCCACCTGGTCGTCATCGATCATCGCCCTCACGGTCGCCGGCTCCACGGCCACGATCTTGGCAACCTCATGGGAGGTCCGGAAACCATCGAAGAAGTGGATCACCGGAATTCGCCCGGCCAGGGTTGCCGCCTGGGCGATGAGGGCCATGTCCTGGGCCTCCTGGACCGAATTGCTGGCCAGCAAGGCACAGCCCGTGGCCCGACAGGCCATGACATCCGAATGATCACCGAAGATCGACAGGGCGTGGCTGGCGACTGCCCGGGCAGCCACATGAAGCACGAAGGGGGTCAGCTCGCCGGCCATCTTGTAAAGATTGGGAATGAACAGCAGCAGCCCCTGGCTGGCAGTGAAGCTGGTGGCCAGGGCACCTGAGGTGAGGGCTCCGTGAAGGGCTCCGGCTGCGCCTCCTTCCGACTGCATCTCGATGATCCGGGGAACTGAACCCCACAGGTTGGGGCGTCCCTGAGCCGCCCATTCATCGGCCCACTCGCCCATGTTCGACGAAGGGGTGATCGGATAGATGGCGATGACCTCGGCACCGAGGTAGGCCATTCGTGCAGCAGCTTCGTTGCCATCCAGATTGAGAGTGGTACTCATCGCGGCTCCCTGGGGTGGGGTGGAGATCTCCGTGCTCCACCGTGAGGTGCCTGCAGTCCCGTCATCTTGACGCGACAGGTGTGCAGCGCAACAATGCAAGCATCTTAAGGCCGGCACCGGTCTCCCGCTGTTGACCTGGCGCAAAAGCCACGTCACCCCGGAACGGCGCTTCGGGAATCCCCGATTGACCCGCATGGTCGGGGCACCTAGGCTCGGGGCATCACCGTTTCAATGGATTTCCCCATGTCGGCCAAGACCCTTCTTCTCGTTTATCAGTCCACCACGGGTGCCACGGAGCAGATGATCCAGGCCGTGGCCCGGGGTGCCCAGGCGGAACCGGAAGTCACCGTCCGCCTCATGCGGGCGGTTGACGCGGGGCCGGATGAGCTGCTCGCCGCCGACGGCTACCTCTTTGCCTGCCCCGAGAACCTCGGCGCCATTGCCGGTCTGATGAAGGATTTTTTCGACCGTTGCTACTACGCCGGGCTGGACCGGATCAATGCCCGCCCCTATGCCGTGCTGATCTGCGCCGGCAGCGATGGCAGCAATGCGGCCCGGCAGATCGCCCGCATCGCCACGGGATGGCGTCTGCGGGAAATTGCGCCCCCGTTGATCATCTGCACTCACGCCCAGACACCCGAGGCGATCCTGGCGCCCAAGCGGATCCCTCCCGAAGAACTGGCCAGGGGGGAAGAGCTGGGCCTGGCCTTTGCAACCGGCCTGGCCATCGGTGCCTTTTAAGCACGTCACACAAAGACGCGGGGTAGCCCATCGGATAACCCGCAACACCCTGGAAGGACGCCCGAATCGATGCACCTCAACGTCTCCCTGATTGCCCTGATGGCCGCCAGCTTCGGACTTGCCATGATTTTCGGCCTGATGGCTGCCCGGCTGAGGCTTCCTCCGCTGGTTGGCTATCTGCTCGCCGGCCTGGTGATCAGCCCCGGCACTGGGGGGGTTGTGGGTGACGCCGCGCAGGCCGGCCAGCTTGCCGAAATCGGAGTGATGCTGCTGATGTTCGGGGTGGGTCTGCATTTTTCCGTGGGGGATCTGCTGGCGGTCCGCAAGATCGCGGTCCCCGGCGCCGTGCTCCAGACAGGCGTAGCCACGGCCATGGGTGCGGGGATCTGTCTGTGGTGGGGCTGGTCCCCGGCCCAGGCCGTCGTGTTCGGTCTGGCCCTGTCGGTGGCCAGCAGCGTGGTTCTGCTGCGCGCCCTGGAGGTGAAGGGCCTGCTGGATTCCACCAACGGCCGTATCGCAGTGGGCTGGCTGGCGGTGGAAGACCTGGCGATGGTGCTGGTCCTCGTCCTGCTGCCGGCCCTCGCCCCCCTGCCGGGAGGAGACAGCGGGATCGCCGGGCACGGCCTGCGCGCCCTGCTGCTGAGCGTGGGACTCACCCTGGCCAAGCTCACGGCCTTCATCACCCTGGTACTGGTGGTGGGCAAATGGGCCTTCCCCCGGGTTCTGCTGCTGGTGGCACGCAGCAGCTCGCGGGAGCTGTTCTCCCTCTGCGTGATTTCCGCTGCGGTCGGCGTGGCCTATGGCTCGGTGGTGCTGTTTGACGTGTCCTTTGCCCTGGGGGCCTTCTTTGCCGGGATGATGATGCGGGCATCCGAGTTCAGCCACCGGGCCGCTGAAGATGCCCTGCCCCTGCGGGATGCATTCTCCGTGCTGTTCTTCGTTTCCGTGGGCATGCTGTTCGACCCCCGGATCCTGCTGGAGGCACCTCTGCAGGTGCTGGCCGTGGTGGGGATCATTATGGTGGGCAAGACCCTTGCCGCCGTGGGCCTGGTGCTGGCTTTCCGCTATCCCCTCAACACGGCCCTGACGGTGGGCGCCAGCCTGGCCCAGATCGGTGAATTTTCCTTCATCCTGGCCAGCCTGGGCCTGAGCCTGAACCTGATGACGGCGGAAGGGCACACGCTGATTGTGGCCGGGGCGTTTGTTTCGATTGCCCTCAATGCGCTGCTGTTCACGGCAATTGCCCCTGCCCAGGCCTGGGCCCGGGCACGCTCCGCCTGGGCACGCAAGCTGGACCTGCGGGACGACCCCCTGGCCGCGGTCCCCATGTCCACCGACCGCAGGCTGCTCTCCGGGCAGGTGGTGCTGGTGGGCCACGGACGGGTCGGTCACAAGATCGCCGGCGCACTGGAGCGGGCGCGCATCCATTACGTGGTGGCCGACAGCAACCGGGCGGTGGTGGAGTCCCTGCGCAAACGGGGCCGGGTGGCCGTCAGCGGCGATGCCTCCGATCCGATCGTGCTGGTCCAGGCTCACATCACCAAGGCCCGGATGCTGGTCATCAGCATTACCGACCCGGTGGCCTGCCGCAAGATGGTGGACATCGCCCGCAAGCTCAACCCGGGCATCCGCACCGCCCTGCGGGCAGCCAATGAAGACGGCGCGGTGCTCCTGCGCAAGGAGGGGCTGGGCGAGGTGTTCGTGGCCGAGCAGGAGCTGGCCGCCAGCATGGCCCGCCACGTCTCCTCCTGCCTGGGCCAGCCTTCCCCCTGAAGGGGAGCGGATCACCCGGCCCCTCCCTGCCCAGGCCGGGGGCATCCGGCAGGGCATGGACCATGTCGCGCAGACGGGCGGTGACCCTCGTCATCAGGCGCCCTTGCCGTGGCTCCCCGGCGCCCCGCCAGCCGGAGGGAATCCGCTCCTGTCCCCCCGCTTCCATTCCGTGGGACTGCAGCCCATTTCCTGACGGAACATGAAGGTGAAGGCCGACGTGGAGCCGTAGCCCAGCTCCAGGGCCACCTCGGTGACACTGCGCCCGGCCGCAAGCCACTCCACCGCCCGGAACAGGCGCAGGCGATGCCGCCACTCCCGCAACCCCATGCCGATTTCCTTTTCGAAGCGCCGGGCCAGGGTCCGCCCGGACGCACCCAGCTCGGCTCCCCAGTCCTCCACACTCCGCGGGTCGGCAGGACTGGCGTAGAGCGCCTCGCAAATCCGCTGCAGCATGGGGGTCTTGGGCCAGGGAAGGTGGAAGTCCAGCACCGGCAGGCGCCGCAGCTGATCAAGGATGAGCTGGTTGATGCGGCCAATATAGCGCTCCTCTTCCCCCCGTTTGTGGATGTCATCCAGCTCCACGATCAGGGCCCGCAGGAAAGGCGTGACGGAGAGCACGGTGCAGCCACCCGGCATCCCCAGGCCAGGCTGGTCCGCCACATACAAGTTGCGGAACTCGGCCCCGTGAAGGGCGCCCGTTGTGTGCTCCACCCCGGTGGGTACCCAGATCGCCTGCTCCGGGGTGATCACGTACCAGGAGTCCGCCACCGTGACCACCAGGGTTCCGGCGGTGGCATAGACCAGCTGGTTCCAGCGATGGGAGTGCACCGGAAAGATGTGACGGGCCGGCAGGCACTGGGAGCGCAAGAACACCGGACCGGGCAGGCTGGCCATGTCGGGAACGGCCACCGGGCTCCAGCCTTCATCAATACGCATGGCCACCCCTTGTCAATTCGTCGATATCGGTCGTCATCCTATCGAAAGCCGCCCGAAGCACCAAACCTTAGGATGCACTGCACAAGAATCCCTACAAGAGAGAACAGCATGAACACCTCCGCCGCCACCTTCCCCGCGGCCAGTGCCGCAGATCGCTACCGGGTGATCTTTGCCGGCATCTGCGCCCTGATCCTGACCGTCGGCCTCGCCCGCTTTGCCTATACCCCCCTGCTCCCGATCATGCGGGGGGAGGCGGGGCTCACCGATCTGGCGGGTGGCTGGCTGGCCACCTTCAACTACGCCGGCTACATCACCGGCGCCCTGATGGCGGCCACCATCAGCGACCTGGGCCGCAAGTTCCAGCTGTACCGGATCGGTCTGGTGGTGGCGGTGGTCAGCACCGCTGCCATGGGCATGACCCAGGACATCAACCTGTGGGTGGCCCTGCGCTTCGTGGCCGGCATGTCCAGCACGGCCGGCCTCCTGATCGCCTCCGGGCTGGTCCTGAACTGGCTGATCCGCCACGGCCACAAGCCGGAGCTGGGGCTGCACTTTGCCGGCATCGGGCTGGGCATCGTGGTCTCGGGCCTGGCCGTGGCAGGCATGGTAGGCAACCTGGCCTGGGACGGTCAGTGGATCGGCCTGGGCCTGCTGGGCGTGGCGTTCTTCCTGCCGGCCTGGTTCTGGCTTCCGGCCCCCGGCGCCGTCAAGGCACAGCCGGCCAAGGCGCTGCCGCCCCCGAGCCGGCGCTGGATGCAGCTCTTCCTCGCCTCCTACTTCTGTGCGGGCTTCGGCTACGTGATCAGCGCCACCTTCATCGTCGCCATTGTCGAGAAGCTGCCGATGTTGACGGGCAAGGGCGGCTGGGTATGGGTGATCGTTGGTCTGGCGGCGGTACCGTCCAGCTTCCTGTGGGACCGGATCGCCCGTGCCCAGGGGCAGATTCCCGCCCTGTTGCTGGCCTACGGACTGCAGATCGTGTCGATCGTGCTGCCCGCCATCAGCGAAGGCACCCTGGCCAACCTGATCAGCGCCGTGCTCTACGGGGGGACCTTTGCGGGGATCGTCAGCCTCACCCTGGCCATCATCGGCCGCTGCTTCCCGGCCAACCCCGCCAAGGCGATGGCCCGGCTGACCCTGAGCTACGGCGTCGCCCAGATCGTCGCGCCGGCCATGGCAGGCTACATCGCCACCCTCACCGGCAGCTACCAGGGGGCGCTGATCGTCGCCGCCTGGGTGATGGGTGTCGGAATGCTGCTGCTGGTGGCCGTGGGCCGGGAAGAGAAACGCCAAAACTGAACCGGGACTGGCCGGACAAATCCGGCCAGTCCGGCCTCAGTCTTCCCCGTACCCCAGGATCGCCTTGGTCTCCAGAAACTCTTCGAGCCCCCAGGCACCCCACTCCCGGCCCAGCCCGGACTGCTTGTAGCCACCGAAGGGGGCGGTCTGGTCGTTGGGCGCCCCGTTGAGATGCACGTTACCGGTACGCAAGCGGCGGGCTACGGATCTTGCCCGCGCCTGGCTGGCGGAGGACACGTAGCCCGACAGCCCGTAGGGCGTATCATTGGCAATCCGGATGG
This sequence comes from Zoogloea sp., assembly GCF_028693495.1. GTDB lineage: Bacteria > Pseudomonadota > Gammaproteobacteria > Burkholderiales > Rhodocyclaceae > Zoogloea. The sequence goes on from NZ_JAQUVG010000032.1 coordinate 18,672, forward strand.
CATCCTCTTCGTCCTTGTAGGTGAGGATCGACAGCACCGGCCCGAAGACCTCCTCGCGGGCGATGGTCATCTCTGGCGTCACCCGGCTGAACACGGTGGGCCTGGAGAAATAGCCGCGACTCAGTCCTTCAGGGCGGCCCAGGCCCCCTCCCACCAGCTTTGCCCCTTCCTCGATGGACGTGGCGATGTAAGCCTGGACCCGTTCGTACTGGGCCTTGTTGGCCGACGGACCCATGGTGGTGGCCTCGTCCAGGGGGTCGCCCACCACCGCACGGGTCAGGGTGGCCGCCGCAATGGCCTCCACCTCCTCGAGACGGCTCTCGGGAACCAGCATCCGGGAAGGCGCGTTGCAGTTCTGGCCACTGTTGATCAGCAGGGAGAGCAGGCCCTGCTTGACCATTCTGGGAAAATCCGCATCCTCGAGGAGGATGTTGGCCGACTTGCCCCCCAGCTCCAGAGCGACCTTCTTGACCGTATCGGCAGCGCTCTTCATGACCTGCTTGCCCGCCCGGGTGGAGCCGGTAAACGACACCATGTCCACATCAGGATGGGCTGCCAGGGGCGCGCCCACACCGGCGCCGTCCCCATTCACCAGGTTGAACACCCCTGCCGGCACACCGGCAGCGTGCAGCACTTCGGCAAACAGGATGGCCGAAAAGGGGGCCAGTTCGGAGGGCTTGAGCACCATCGTGCACCCCGCAGCCAGGGCCGGCGCCACCTTGCAGGCGACCTGGTTGATGGGCCAGTTCCAGGGCGTGATCAGGGCACAGACGCCCGCGGGCTCCCGGACGATCCGGGTTCCACCCTGGCTCTTCTCGAACTCGAACGCGGCCAGGGCCGCCCGTACCGCCTTGAAATGCCCCAGCCCGGAGCCGGCCTGGGCCTTGGAAGACAGATAGGCAAGAGGTGCCCCCATTCCCTCGGTGATGGCCTGGGCGATATCGTCATAGCGCTTCTTGTACTCGACGCAGATGCGGTCGATCAGCGCCAGCCGCTCCTCCCGGGTGGTCGCCGCAAAGGCCGGGAACGCCGCCCGGGCAGCGGCTACGGCCTGATCCACGTCGGTGGCCGTGCCCAGTGCAATGGTTCCGGCCACCGCCTCGGTGGCCGGGTTGATCACCTCAAGCAGCCCGGCACGGGCCGGCTCGACCCACTGGCCGTTGATGTAGAACTGGTGGTAAGCGCGCATGTTTTCCGTCCATCGTTGCTGTTGGAAAGGGAGAAGTTAGCAGAAAGCGGCGGGAGGACGCATGGATTCCAGCCCGGAGGCAGATCGCCACGGCCGGCGGGACTTCCGGGGCCTACCGCTTCCCCTCCCGGTGGGGTATAACTCGGTCCCCGGAGCCCCGCACGACTACCCCGTTGGGGGTAAATCCATGCCGGAGGCGACTCCCGGCAAGCTTTTGATGCGTTCATGGACACCTTGCTGAATCTCTCCACTCCTGCCGTCCTGCTCTCCAGCGCCTTCGGGCTCACGGCCCTGGGAGGCGCCTTCACGGTCTGCGCCCGCTTGCGCCAGGAACGGGAACGGTTCCGGATCGACAACGCCTTTTTCCAGAGCACCTTCCAGGCATCGGCGGTGGGCATGACGGTTGCCAACCGGGAGGGACACTACCTCCGGGTCAACCGGGCCATGTGCGATTTCGTGGGGTATTCCGAGACCGAGCTGCTGCAACGCTCCTACCAGGACATCACCTGCCTGGAGGATTTTCCGGACAGGGAGCGGGTGCGCAGCCAGTTGCTGGACGGCAGCCTGCCCCGCCTGCAGCGGGAAGTGCGCTACATCCGCAAGGACGGCCGTTCGGTGTGGGCACTGGTGGTGGCCTCCCGGGTACTGGATCAGGACGGCGACGTAGCCTACTGGGTCAGTCAGGTGCTCGACATCGACAGCCGCAAGCATGCAGAACTGGCCTTGATCGAATCGCGCCGCCAGTTACGGGAGCTGTCCAAGCACCAGGAGTCCCTGCTCGAGAATGAACGCAAGCGCATTGCCCGGGAAATTCACGACGAGCTGGGGCAGCGCCTGACCGCCCTGAAAATGGAGATTTCCCTGCTGCGCCTGGGGTTTGGTCATAACCCGGCCCTGTTCCGGATTGCCGACGAGATGCGGACCCTGGCCGATGGCACGATGGACGCGGTACGCCAGATTGCCAGCAACCTGCGCCCGGCAGTGCTCGACCTCGGCCTGGTCCCGGCCATCGAATGGCTGGCCGAGCAGTTGTACAAGCGCGCATCAATCCAGGTCCACCTGGACCTGGGCACGGAGGACATTCCCATGGACGACAACCATGTCACCGTTGCCTTCCGGGCCATCCAGGAATCCCTCACCAACATCGCCCGCCATGCCAGAGCCCAGGAGGTGCGCATCCGGCTACGCGGCAGCCGCGCAGGGCTGGACCTGCAGATCCAGGACGACGGGATCGGCTTCGATCCGGCCAGGCTCGACAGTCAGCAGGGCTTCGGGATCATGGGCATGCGCGAACGGGTCACCGCCCTCGGTGGGACCCTCGCGCTGCACAGCCAACCCGGCTCCGGCACCCGGATCACCATCGCCATCCCCCTTCAGGAGCCCACGTGATCCGGGTCCTGATTGCCGATGACCACGCCGTCGTCCGCACCGGGCTGCGTCAGGTCATCGCCACGACCCTGGACATCAGCGTGGCCGGTGAAGCCACCCGGGGCGACGAGGTTCGGGAGAAACTGCTGGATACCCCAGCCGATCTGCTCCTGCTGGACATGGCGATGCCGGGTCTGTGCGGCGTAGACCTGATCCGCGACCTGCGCGCGCGGGGCGTATCCCAGCCCATCCTGGTGCTCTCGATGCACAACGAAGAGCAGATCGTTGCGCGGGCCTTCCGGGCCGGTGCCAACGGTTACGTGACCAAGGGCAGCGAACCGGAAGTCCTGCTCGCCGGCATCCGCCAGGTGGCCGGGGGGGAACCCTTCACCGACCCGACCGTCGGCAACGCCGATCCGCTCACGGTGACAAGGCCACCGCAGCCTGCGCAGCGCCACGAGACCCTGTCAGAACGGGAACGCCAGGTCCTGCAGGGCATCGTTGCCGGTCTCTCCCTGGGGGAGATCGCCGAGCGCCTGCACCTGAGCCCCAAGACGGTCAGCACCCACAAAATGCGTCTGATGGACAAGCTCGACATCGACAACAACGCCGATCTGATCCGCTACGCCATCCACAACGGACTGGACGAGGCCTGAGGTCACAGCCAGGGGCGCCCGCCTGTCCTGCCAAGGCGGCAATAACCCCAGTCGAAATCAGGGAATCCTGACATACGGGAATGTAAAAGCTTGTTATGGTCATACGGTCATCCGCTGGCCCCTGACGGAACCGGGTCCGGAGGTGATGCAGCACTGTTTCCGGACATCGCTTTCACCACCCTGCCCTCACAACGCTTTTGCACAGACCCGTGAAGACCAACCTGCCCGTCACCCAGATCGAAGTACCGTTTCCCCCCGGCCGCTACCTGGTTTCCAAAACCGACCTGAATGGCGACATCGTCCACGCCAATGATGCCTTTGTGGACATCAGCGGATTCAGCCGCGAGGAGCTCATCGGCAGCCATCACAACATGGTGCGCCACCCGGACATGCCCCGGGAGGCCTTTGCCGATCTGTGGGGCACGGTCAAAAGTGGCCTGCCCTGGCACGGACTGGTCAAGAACCGCTGCAAGAACGGTGATCACTACTGGGTCAAGGCCTTCGTCGTGCCGATCCGCAAACAGGGCCGGACCGTAGGCTACATGTCGGTCCGCACGGAGCCCGGCCGGGAGCAGGTCGCCCAGGCAGAGATCCTTTACCAGCAGGTCAGGGACGGACGTGCCCGCTTTCCGACCATCAACCCCGGCCTGCTCGGACGCTTCTCCTTCGGCACCCGGCTGTGGGCCGTGATGGGCGGAATGGCCCTCCTGACCGCCCTGATCACCGTCGTTTCGTTTGCCGGCGTCCTGACCCCCGACAAGACCCTGCTGGTGGGGGGTGCCGCCCTTCTCAGCACCCTGGCCGCCATCTCCGTGGGGATCTACTTCTCCCTCAGGCTCAACCGTCCCCTCAGCCGGGTCTCCGCCTTCTTCGACCAGATTGCCGAAGGCAACCTGACCAACGAGGTGGACGTCACCAGCCGGGACGAGACCGGCCTGCTGTTCTGCCAGCTCGGCGGGATGCAGGTACATCTGCTGGCCATGCTGGACGACATCGCCACGGCCGCCCATGCCATCGAAAGCCGCGGCAGCCGGCTGGACACCCGGATCGGCGAGGTCCACGCCCAGTCCACCCTGCAATACGACAGCGCCAAGAGCGTGGCTGCCGCGACGGAGGAACTGAGCGTCTCGGTCCGTGAGGTGGCGAGCAGCGCGGGAGAGACCACCGCGGCGGCCCAGCGGGCCCAGGCGCTCATTGAAGCGGGCAACGCCCGCATCCACCAGACCGTCGAAAAGACCCACCGGGTCGTCGCCACGGTGACCCAGTCGAGCGAAACCATCAACGCCCTCTCGGTCGCAGTCCAGCGCATCGGCAGCATCACCCAGGTGATCTCGGAAGTGGCTGGACAAACCAACCTGCTGGCCCTCAATGCCGCCATCGAGGCAGCACGGGCCGGCGAGCAGGGCCGTGGCTTTGCGGTCGTTGCCGATGAAGTGCGGACCCTGGCCGAGCGGACCTCGTCCAGCACCCGGGATATTGCGGCCACCGTCGCGGACATCCAGACCATGACCCACCAGGCGGTGACGGCCATGGCCGCGGCACGCCAGGAGGTGCAGGACACCATCCTACACCTGCAGGAAAGCGCTACCAGCCTCGAGGGGGTGACCCTCGCTGCCGATGAGGTCACCGCCATGGCCCACACCATCTCCGCCGCGACCGAGCAGCAGACCCATGCCAGCGAGGAGGTGGCCAGCAACATGGAGCGCATCACCCAACTCATCGAAGACAACCTGCAGGCTGCCCATCAGGCCACCACATCAGCCGGCGAACTGGTCGACACCTCAACCCGGCTCAAAACCCTGATCAGCGGATTCAGAATTCACTAGCGTTCCGGAAGCTCACCTCATGCGCAACATCTCCCTTTTCAACACCGATCATCACAAATTCATCCTGCTCAACGAAAGCGAACCGGGCGAGGAGGATGGCATCCGCTCCAATCAGTATCTGGTCAGCCATGACGAGCATGGCGTGCTGCTCGATCCGGGCGGCTTCGGTGTGATGCCCCGGGTCCTCACCGAGCTGCTCCGCCATACCGGCCCGGAGAGCATCAAGGCCATCATGTTGTCCCACCAGGACCCGGACATCGTCGGCGGGATTGCCACCTGGCTCGAGATGACCCAGGCGCCCGTCTACGTTTCGCAGATCTGGCTGCGCTTCCTTCCCCACTACGGCCTGAGCTCGATGGAACGTTTCATTGGCGTCCCCGATGAAGGCATGCGCTGCGACCTGGCGCCAGGCTTCAGCCTGGACCTCATCCCTGCCCACTTCCTGCATTCGGAAGGCCAGATCAACGTCTACGACCCGGTGTCCCGGATCCTGTTTACCGGGGACATCGGCGCCGCCATGATGCCCCCCGGTGTAGAGGACGCCTACGTGGACGACTTCGAAGCGCACCTGCCCTACATCGAGGGCTTCCACCGGCGCTACATGGCCTCCAACCGGGCCGCCCGCCTGTGGGTGGATGCGGTGTCCGAGCTCGACATCCAGATGATTGCGCCCCAGCACGGGCCGGTCTACAGGGGGGGCGCCGTCCAGGCTTTCCTCGACTGGTTTCGCCACCTGGAGTGCGGCGTGGACCTGATGGTCTCGGCGGGCCGGTTCCTGCGGAAAAGCCAGCCATGAATACCGTCATCCCACGTACGCCCGAAGCTGCGGAAGAAATGCACCAGCACGTTCTCGAGAATTTCGCCGCCCTTTTTGAAAGCCAGACCCGGACCCGCCGCTTCGGAGCCAGCGTCAGCGAGATGACCCGCGAAATCCACGTGGAACTCATGGACAGCCTGCGCCAGTCCATCCGCCTGATTGAAGCCCAGACCCTCGATGAAGCCGCCCGGCTCCAGATCATCAGCGGACTGGAGCAGGCCGTGGCCCGCTGTCAGCGCCTGGACAAGACCCTGGAGCTCCTGGTCGGGGAACGGCGGCGCCAATGGCAGCAGAACGCCCGGGAGCTGCGCCAGGTGATGCTGGAATTCAACCGCACCGCCCGGGAGCTGGCCGGCACCCTGGTGGAAAAGGACCTGCTGGAACGGCAAAGCCAGGTGCTCGAGACCATCGTCCTGTCCCACGAGAAAGTCACCCAGTGGAAAGCCTTCGTCCAGGAGGTGCTGCGGGGCTTTCACGCCTTCTTTCCCTTCGACGTCTTCTTCATCGCTTTCGCCGAAGAGGACGCCCTCTCGCTGTTCATCTACTACATGGGTGATTTTCCGGAGGACGTCCGTCGCTCGGCACGCCAGAACCTGGCCCGGGACATGGCGACCCACCTCCAGATGCCGGCGGACATTCCCCTCGACATCGAGGAGTTTCAGGTCACCCATGGCAGCGACCGGACGGTAAGCAGCATCGAAGATATCCGCATGATCACGGTGCCGGTGCCCACCATTGAGGCCTCCAACCTGGCGGGTCTCCTGGGCATTGCCTACGCAGCCCTGGACGACCTGACCCCCCAGGAGAGCAGCGTGATCCATTCCATCCTGGCGGTGATGGTGATGGTGGTGGGCTCCAGCAAGGCCCTCAGCCGGACCCTCTCGGAGCTGGAATACTATTCAACCCACGACCCCCTGACCGGCCTGCACAACCGGCGCTACTTCAACGAGATCCTGGGCTACGAGGTCGGCCGGTCGGAACGCCACCAGCATGAGTTCTCGATCCTGATGCTGGACCTGGACGACTTCAAGGACGTGAACGACACCTACGGCCACCCCTGCGGCGACCGGGTACTGCAGCAGGTCGCCGACCGGATGAGGGCCACCATGCGCAATGGTGACCTGGCCACCCGGATCGGTGGCGACGAGTTTGCGATCATCCTGGTGGAAACCGGCACCACCGGCGCCCTGATCGTGGCCGAAAAGCTGCGTACCGAGCTGCGCCAGATGACCTTCTACGGCGACGAGGGGCAGGGTTTCCACATCACCACCTCCATCGGGCTGGTAACCTATCCCGGTGATGCCCACAGCATCTCCGATCTGATGGCGGGGGTGGACCTGGGCCTGTACCGGGCCAAGGAGCTGGGCAAGGACGGCATTGGCACCCTGGAATCGGTGGGAGACCGGGTGCAGGCCAGCCGCAAGACCCGGGACTACGCGGAGAAACTCCGCAGCGCCCTCAAGGAAGGCCGGGTCGTCCCCTACTACCAGAGCATCTTCGACTGCCGGACCGGTGAGCCCTTTGCCTGCGAGACCCTGGCCCGGATCATCGAACCTGACGGCCAGACCCTGCCCGCGGGCAGTTTCATCGAAACCATCGAGAAATACGGCCTGGGCCGGGAGCTGGACCGCAGCATCATCACCCAGGCCCTGAAGGCTGCCCGGGCCCGCCTGGACAAGGACTCACAGCCCTTCCGGCTCTTCATCAACCTGTCCGCCCAGGAGATCCAGGGGCGCGGCATCCTGACCTATGCCGAAGACCTGTGCGCCGAACTGGGCATTCCTCCCAACGTCATCGTCTTCGAGATCCTCGAACGGGATGCCATCGGTGACATGACCCACATGCGGAAATTTCTCAGTGACCTGCGCAAGAAAGGCTTCCTGTTCGCCCTGGATGACTTTGGCAGCGGCTACAACTCCTTCCACTACCTGCGGGAGCTGAGCTTCGACTACGTGAAGATCGACGGCGCCTTCGTGAAGAATATCGTCCGTTCTTCCATCGACCGCACCCTCGTGCGCAATCTCACCCGTCTGTGCCAGGAACTGGGCATCCTCACCATCGCCGAGTTCGTGGAGTCCGAGGACATCCTCAAGACCCTGCAGGGCATGGGCGTTGATTATGCCCAAGGCTTTCATCTGGGCCTGCCGGGCTCCCGGATGCACTGAAGGAAAGCGCAGGCGGCCGGAGTCGATGGCGGCCGCCGCGCCGTCAGCCTCTCCGGGTGCGGGCACCGAGCGCCAGCAGGAGGAGACTCGCCAAGGCCAGGGCACCCGGCTCCGGAATCCGGTTGGCGCTGCGGTTATAGCTCAGGTTATCCACGTTGAACCCCGACAGGCCCGTTCCGTTGCCGCCGAAGACCACCTGATTGAAAGGCGTGTCAGACACCAGACCGACAAAATGGAAGGTCGGCGTATCGTACAGCGCACTGCTCAAGGCCATGCCACCGGTGTCCGTGGCAACGAACCAGGCGCCGGCGGGAGATTGACTGGCGTTGAAGAACACCCCGAAGGCATTCACCGCTCCTCCGAAATTCACGCTGATGCTCTCGTTGTTGAGAAAGAAGTCCGCCCCGGAGTGGAGCACCGCCCCCAGGGAGCGATCACCAAAGCGGTTGTATGTGCTGTCAATCCGGCCGGCAAGACCGCCACTGAACGTATACGTCAGGCCATTGAGGCCTGAACCGTTTGCAAGCACGGTATCCACGGCGAGACCCTCGAAGGTTTCCGTCTGGAGACTGCCCCCCACCGCACTCAGGAACGCGGACGAACTGGTGTACGTGGCGACCGCCGCCTGGGCCGGGCAGGCAAGGCATGTCAGGGCAAGGGCGGTGGTTCCGGCCAGGATGGAGAGGCTGGACTTCGAATGAAGATTCCACATGGGGCGCTCCTCTTTGGACTTTGACTCCCGGCGGGTTGAGGGCGGACCAACTCTCCGGAAAACGTGTTATCAGGGTATGCAAACACTCAGCAAGATTCATGCGCACCCAAAACAAGCTTTATTTATCAATCACCTGAATTTTCTTGAAGAGCGTTCTGTCAGGCTGGCGTAAAAATATCCGACACCGCTCCCCCTCCCGCCCCGGAGCTGGACACGCCCGCCGGGGGCAACCACCCGCCCTCGGCGCTGCCAGCCCGGCTGGCTGCGTGCTCACGGCTCACCCGCAATGCGCCTCAAGGCCTCTGCAAGGGACTGATCTGTCCGCAGACAGAACGCATCGAAGCCACAGCGCAGCATCAAGGGCAACTGATCCTGCAGCACATCACCCACCGCCCGCAGCTCTCCCCCGTAACCATGACGCTCCCGCAGCAGACGGGCCTGGGAATACCCCCGGCCGTCGGTGAACACCGGAAAATGGATCGCGATCAGGGACAGTTCGGGCAGATCCGGCAGCAGCATGGCAGGATCCTCCTCAGGCGCCAGCCAGACGCCGCAGCCCGCCCCGCGGGCCCGGTCCCGATGCTGCAACCACTGGGACAGGGTCAACAGCACACGCCCCCCGGCCAGCGGGTCGGCAGCGCTGGGGGGCTCTGCAGGAGGCCACTGCCACAGGTCTTCCACGAGCTGCCCGCGGCAAATGATCATGCCCATGCGGCCTCCCCATAGACCCGGGCCTTGAACGGCGCCAGCCCGATGCGCTCGACGGTATCGATGAAGATTTCCTCCTCGCGGCGGCTCGCCACATAAACCTCCAGCAGGCGCCCGATCACCTCCGGAATCTGCCCGGCAGCAAAGGACGGGCCGATCACCTTGCCGAGCGCAGCCCGGTTGCCCTCCCGCCCCCCGATCGTGACCTGGTACCACTCCTCGTTGTTCTTATCCACTCCGAGGATTCCGATGTGGCCAATGTGATGGTGTCCGCAGGCATTCACGCAGCCGGACATGTTGAGTTCCAGCGGCCCCAGATCAAACTGGTAATCCAGGTCCTCGAAGCGCCGCTGGATGGCTTCCGCCACGGGAATCGAACGGGCGTTGGCGAGGGAGCAAAAATCGCCGCCCGGGCAGCACACCAGGTCACTCAGGAGACCAATATTCGGCGTGGCCAGGCCCAGGGCCCGGGCTGCCTCCCACAAGGCCGGCAGATCCTCCTCACATACCTGGGGCAGCACCAGGTTCTGCTCATGGCTGACCCGGATCTCGCCGGAGCTGTAGCGCTCGGCCAGCGCCGCTACCCCCTCCATCTGATCGGCCGTGGCATCGCCAGGGGGCATGCCGGTCTTCTTGAGGGACAGGGTCACGATGGTGCGGCCAGGCTGCCGGTGGGCCACCACATTGCGTGCCACCCAGCGGGAAAAGGGACGGCTGTCCTCCAGGGCCTTCCTGAAGGTGCCCTCTGCGCAGGCGGGCAAGGCACCCCCGGGGGGGCTGAAGAAAGCCTCCATCTCCTGGAAGCGATCCCCTGAGAGGGTTGCCGGACCGCCCCGGGTCCACGCCCACTCATCCTCCACTTCCTTCAGGAAACCAGCCAGGCCCAGATCCTTCACCAGGATCTTGATGCGTGCCTTGTACTTGTTGTCACGCCGGCCGTAGCGGTTGTACACCCGCAGGATGGCTTCGAAGTAGGTCAGCAGATCTTCCCGGGGAAGGAAATCCCGCAGCAGCTGACCCACCATCGGAGTCCGCCCCAAGCCGCCGCCCACGAAGATCTCGAAACCGATCCGGCCATCCTCCGCCACCTTCGCGCGGGCTCCGATATCGTGGAAGCGCACGGCGGCCCGGTCCTCTTCGCCACCGGAAATGGCGATCTTGAACTTGCGTGGCAGGAACAGGAACTCCGGCGCCTGGATGGACCACTGCCGGACAATCTCGCAGTAGGGGCGCGGATCCAGGATCTCGTCGGCGGCCACCCCGGCAAAGGCATCGGTAGTGATGTTGCGAATGCAGTTGCCGGAGGTCTGGATCGCGTGCATCTGGACCCGGGCCAGCTCGGCCAGAATCTCGGGCGTGTCCTCCAGGCGGATCCAGTTGTACTGGAGATTGCTGCGGGTGGTGAAGTGGCCATAGCCCCGGTCGTAGCGGCGGGCGATGTCCGCCAGCGCGCGCAACTGGGGGCTGGAGAGGGTGCCGTACGGAATCGCCACCCGCAGCATCGGTGCGTGGCGCTGGATGTACAGGCCGTTCTGCAGGCGCAAGGGGCGGAACTCGTCCTCTCCCAGACGTCCGTCAAGGAAACGCGTCATCTGATCGCGAAACTGGATGACGCGCTCGTCCACCAGGCGCTGATCGGTTTGGTTGTATCGGTACATGGGCAACTCGTGAAAGTCAGGGAAGGACGAAGGTGCTCTTTTCAACCACGCGTTCGGCGGGGGCCTGCACGGTCTGGACCTCGAAGGTGATTGGCCGGGCGCCGGGGGGGGCAGCGTCGGGCGGAACCGCCACGGTCACCTGTACCGCGCGGATGCTGCCGGGCTCCCCGGCAAAGCGGTGGCTTCCCACCAGCTCGATCCCCGGCAGCCCCTTCACGGTCACGTCGAACTCGCGGGCCTCCTCGGCCAGATTGGCGAGCTTGAGGGTGTATGCGTTCTCGATACGCCCGTCGCTCGCCTCCCGGGCCAGGCTCCCGCGGTCCCGCAGCACGTCCACCAGCAACAGGGAGCGCTGGGTCGCCGTCCACGCCCCCAGGGCCAGGAAGACCCCGATCAGGCCGCCATACACCGCCAGGCGGGGACGGCCGCTGGCACGAGGCTGGCCGGCCAGCTCCCCCTCGGAAGCAAAGCGGATCAGGCCGACGGGCTTGCCGACCCGGACCATCACCTCATCGCAGGCGTCCACACACAGGCCACAATTGATGCACTGGTACTGCAGGCCATCCCGGATGTCGATACCGGTCGGGCAGACCTGCACGCAGAGGCCGCAGTCCACGCAGTCGCCCCGCCCACCGGACGCCGGGGCGAGGCCCTTGCGGGG
>NZ_JAQUVG010000033.1 GCF_028693495.1 Zoogloea sp.
CACCGCCAAACTTGCGCGACAGCACGGTCGTGATCGCTGCAGTCAAAGTGGTCTTGCCATGGTCCACGTGACCAATGGTGCCAACGTTCACGTGCGGCTTTTTCCGCTCGAATTTTTCCTTAGCCATTGCTTATTCCTTTTACGGTTTCGGTGGATTACTTGCGATTATTGATCACAGCCTCGGCAACGCTCTTCGGCGCTTCCGAGTAGTGCTTGAATTCCATGGAGTACGTGGCGCGCCCCTGGGTCAGGGAACGCAGCTGAGTAGCGTAACCGAACATTTCGGCCAACGGAACCTCTGCGCGCACTTCCTTCATCCCGCCGGGGATGTCGTCCATACCCTGAACGATACCGCGCCGGGAGGAAAGGTCACCCATCACGTTACCCATGTAATCTTCAGGAGTCTCGACCACAACCGCCATCATCGGCTCCAGCAGCACCGGGCTGGCCTTGCGCATGGCGTCCTTGAAGGCCATGGAAGCCGCCATCTTGAAGGCGTTTTCGTTGGAGTCCACATCGTGGTATGAACCGTCAAACAGGGTGACCTTGACGTCCACTACCGGGAAGCCGGCCAACACGCCATTCGGCAGGGTCTCCTGCAGGCCCTTGTCCACCGCGGGGATGTACTCACGGGGAACCACGCCGCCCTTGATGGCATCGACGAACTCATAGCCCTTGCCGGTTTCGTTCGGCTCAAGCTTGATCCACACGTGACCGAACTGACCACGACCACCGGACTGCTTGACGAACTTGCCTTCCTGCTCGACAGCCTTGCGGATGGCTTCACGATAGGCCACCTGGGGAGCGCCGACACCCGCCTCCACGTTGAACTCCCGCTTCATGCGGTCAACGATGATCTCGAGGTGCAGTTCGCCCATACCAGAGATGATGGTCTGACCAGACTCTTCATCAGTGCGGACACGGAATGAAGGATCCTCTGCTGCCAGACGTCCCAGCGCGATACCCATCTTCTCCTGGTCAGCCTTGGTCTTCGGCTCAACAGCAACGTGGATCACCGGCTCAGGGAAAACCATCCGCTCAAGGATGATCGGCGCATCAGTATCGCAAAGAGTTTCGCCGGTGGTCACTTCCTTGAGGCCGACGCAAGCCGCGATATCGCCCGCCAGAACCTCCTTGATTTCCTCACGCTCGTTGGCGTGCATCTGGAGAATCCGGCCAATCCGCTCTTTCTTGCCCTTGATCGAGTTCAACACGGTGGCACCCGAGTTGAGGACGCCAGAGTAAACACGCACGAAAGTCAGCTGACCCACAAACGGATCGGTCATCAGCTTGAATGCCAGCGCAGAGAACTTCTCGGAGTCCGAAGCGTGACGCTCCACCGGCTTGCCGTCGTCATCCTCACCCTGAACGGGGGGAATATCCACCGGCGAGGGCAGGAATTCGATCACCGCATCCAGCATGCGCTGCACGCCCTTGTTCTTGAACGCCGTACCACACAGCATCGGCTGAATTTCGCAGCCAATCGTGCGGGTGCGCAAACCCAGTTTGATCTGCTCTTCGGACAACTCACCATTCTCGAGATACTCATTCATGAGCTCCTCGGAAGCCTCGGCAGCAGCTTCAACCATCTGCTCCCGCCATTCCTTGGCAACACCTTCAAGCTCGGCCGGGATATCACCGTAAGTGAATTTCATGCCCTGAGAAGCCTCATCCCAGAGAATGGCCTTCATCTTGATCAGATCGACGACGCCAGAGAAGGTATCTTCGGCACCGATCGGAATGACCACAGGCACAGGATTGGCCTTCAGGCGGGTCTTCATCTGCTCAACGACCTTGAAGAAGTTCGCGCCGGAACGATCCATCTTGTTCACGAAGGCAAGGCGCGGCACCTTGTACTTGGTTGCCTGACGCCACACGGTTTCAGACTGGGGCTGCACACCGCCCACAGCACAGTAAACCATGCAGGCACCATCCAGAACACGCATGGAACGCTCAACTTCAATGGTGAAGTCCACGTGTCCCGGAGTGTCGATGATGTTGAAGCGATGCTCGGGGAAATTTCTTTCCATGCCCTTCCAGAAGCAGGTGGTTGCAGCGGAGGTAATGGTGATACCCCGCTCCTGCTCCTGCTCCATCCAGTCCATGGTGGCGGCGCCATCGTGAACTTCACCGATCTTGTGGTTCACACCCGTATAGAAAAGGATGCGTTCCGTAGTGGTGGTTTTGCCGGCGTCGATGTGAGCCGAGATACCGATATTACGGTAGCGCTCGATCGGGGTCTTCCGTGCCACAGTGCTAACCTTGCCTTCCTGAGTTTGCGGAGCCAGCAGAGCGGACCCCGTACTGATACATACAAATAAGTCGAGCCCCTTTCAGGGCCCGACTAGGATCTCGTCGAAAAATCAGAAGCGGTAGTGGGAGAAAGCCTTGTTGGCTTCCGCCATACGGTGAACTTCCTCACGCTTCTTCATGGCCGCGCCACGACCTTCAGCAGCCTCAAGCAACTCGCCAGCCAGGCGCTGAGCCATGGACTTCTCGGAACGCTTGCGGGCCGCCTCGCGCAACCAGCGCATGGACAAAGCCATGCGACGAGTCGGGCGCACTTCGACGGGCACCTGGTAGTTGGCACCACCCACACGGCGGCTCTTGACTTCCACAACCGGGCGTACGTTACTCAGGGCAGCAGAAAACACTTCGAGCGGGTCCTTGCCGGCAGCCTTGGCAACGATCGCATCGAATGCGCCGTAGACAATTCGCTCAGCGACAGATTTCTTGCCGCTCTGCATGATGGCATTGATGAACTTGGAAACATCCTGGGAACCGAACTTGGGATCCGGCAGGACTTCACGCTTGGGTACGTCACGACGACGGGGCATTTTTGACTCTCGCTATTCTTTGATTGCCGACAATTAAGACTTCTTCGGGCGCTTGGCACCGTACTTCGAGCGGGACTGCTTGCGATCCTTGACGCCCTGAAGGTCAAGGGAGCCACGCACGATGTGGTAACGCACACCAGGCAAATCCTTAACCCGGCCACCACGGATCAGCACAACGGAGTGCTCCTGGAGGTTGTGACCTTCACCACCGATGTAGGAGATCACTTCGAATCCGTTGGTCAGACGAACCTTGGCCACCTTACGCAGCGCGGAGTTCGGCTTCTTCGGAGTCGTGGTGTAAACACGGGTGCAAACGCCCCGCTTCTGCGGGCATGCCTCGAGCGCGGGAACCTTGCTCTTGGAAACGGGCGCCTGCCGGCCCTTACGAACGAGTTGATTAATTGTTGGCATAGCTAAGAATTTCCCAAAACACCGAGGCAGCCCTCAAGGACCGCCTCGGATGGTTATCCCGGCTGCGACTGACTACGATTGGCCAGTCCGCAAAAAGAGGCCGGAGTATATCTTTATCGTCAAGCTTTCGTCAACCTGCCTGTGAGGCATCGATGGTTTCAGAAGCTTCGGTTTGTGGTGCCCAGGCATGTCCTTCGCCTAGATCTTCACCCATCGTCTGTGCCTTGCGGTTCCGGTGATACGCCAGACCGGTACCCGCAGGAATCAGACGACCGACGATGACGTTCTCCTTCAGACCGCGCAACTCATCACGCTTGCCAAGAATGGCAGCCTCGGTGAGCACGCGGGTGGTTTCCTGGAAGGAAGCCGCCGAGATGAACGAGTCGGTGGACAGGGAGGCCTTTGTGATACCCAGCAACAGATAACTGTAGCTGGCGGGCAGCTTGCCCTCGGCGACGACCCGGTCGTTCTCGTCCAGCACTTCGGCACGTTCGACCTGTTCTTCGCGGATGAAGCCCGTATCACCTGGGTCGGTGATCACAACGCGACGCAGCATCTGGCGAACGATGACTTCGATGTGCTTGTCGTTGATCTTCACACCCTGGAGACGATACACGTCCTGCACTTCGTCGATGATGTAACGGGCCAGCGCCTCGACCCCCTGCAGACGCAGGATGTCGTGCGGATCAGCCGGCCCATCGACGATCAGCTCGCCCTTGTTCACCACTTGACCGTCGTGAACCATGACGTGCTTATCCTTCGGGATCAGGAACTCGTGCACCGCGCCATCCGGCTCGGTAATCACGAGACGCTGCTTGCCCTTGGTGTCCTTGCCAAACGAAACCGTACCTGTCACCTCAGCCAGAACACCGGCATCCTTCGGCGCACGCGCCTCGAACAGCTCGGCAACCCGCGGCAGACCACCGGTAATGTCGCGGGTCTTGGCAGACTCCTGAGGAATACGCGCAAGCACATCACCCACGGACACCTGCTGACCATCCTTCACTGTGATCAGCGAGCCAACCTGGAAGGTGATGGACACTGCGTGCTCGGTTCCGGCGATACGAACCTCTTCGCCAGCCTCGGTCAGCAGCTTGACCTGCGGACGAACACCCTTGGAGGTCGAAGCACCGCGACGCTTGGCATCGATTACAACAAGGGTAGAGAGACCAGTGACTTCGTCGATCTGCTTGGCGACGGTCACCCCCTCCTCCACATTCTCGAACTTCACCACACCCGAGTACTCGGTGATGATCGGACGAGTGTGGGGGTCCCACGTGGCCAACTGGGTTCCCGCCTTGATGGTTTCGCCTTCGTCCACCGAGAGGGTGGCGCCATACGGAATCTTGTGACGTTCGCGCTCGCGACCCATGTCGTCCGTCACGACGATTTCAGCCGAACGGGAGATGACGATCTTCTCGTTCTTGGCGTTGGCCACATAACGCATGTTCTGCGTAAAGCGGATCACACCGGCGGACTTGGCTTCAACCGCACTCGCTGCTGCAGCCCGGGATGCTGCACCACCGACGTGGAAGGTCCGCATGGTGAGCTGGGTACCCGGCTCGCCGATCGACTGGGCCGCGATCACACCCACAGCTTCGCCGGCGTTAACCAGGGATCCACGTCCAAGATCACGACCATAGCATTTTGCGCACAGGCCATAACGGGTATCACAGGACAGCGGCGTGCGCACGCGGACTTCGTCAATCCCCTCGCTTTCGATCAGGTCCACCAGATCTTCGTCCAGCAGAACACCTGCTTCGATCAAGGTTTCCTGAGTATCCGGATGCACCAGATCGTCCGTGGTCACACGGCCGAGGATACGATCCCGCAGCGGCTCGACGACCTCACCGCCCTCGATGAGCGCTTTCATCAGGAAGCCGCTCTTGGTGCCGCAATCGTCCTCGATGACCACGAGATCCTGCGTCACATCCACAAGACGACGGGTGAGATAACCCGAGTTCGCGGTCTTCAACGCCGTATCCGCCAGGCCCTTACGAGCACCGTGGGTGGAGATGAAGTACTGCAGAACGTTCAGGCCTTCACGGAAGTTGGTCGTGATGGGGGTCTCGATGATCGAGCCATCCGGCTTGGCCATCAGGCCCCGCATACCCGCCAGCTGACGGATCTGCGCCGCGGAACCCCGCGCGCCGGAGTCGGCCATCATGTAAATGGAGTTGAAGGACTCCTGCTTGACAGTGGCGCCGTTGCGATCGACAACATCCTCCTGGCCAAGCTGGTCCATCATCGCCTTGGCGACCTGGTCACCCGCGCGGCCCCAGATATCCACAACCTTGTTGTAGCGCTCGCCGTCGGTCACCAGGCCAGAGGTGTACTGCTGGGCGATCTCCTTGACCTCCTGCTCCGCAGCATGGATCAGCGGATGCTTGAGCTCCGGCACCAGCATGTCCTTGACGGCGATGGAAATGCCGGCCCGGGTGGCAAGACGGAAGCCCATCTGCATCAACTGGTCGGCAAAGATCACCGTCGCCTTGAGACCACAGCGACGGAAGGACGCATTGATGAGTTTGGAGATTTCCTTCTTCTTCAGAGGCTTCTGCAGCACGCTGAAAGGCAGCCCCGCAGGCAGGATCTCCGACAGGATCGCGCGACCCACGGTGGTTTCGTGGCGCACGATCTTCTCGATGGACTCCCCTTCGGGACCCAGGTCATGTTCTTTCAGACGAACAATGACCTTGGCGTGGAGGGCAACCTGGCCAGACTCGTAGGCGCGCTTGACTTCACCCACGTCGGCAAAGGCCATGCCCTCACCCTTGGCATTCACACCCATCCGGGTCGCGTAATACAACCCAAGAACGATATCCTGCGACGGCACGATGATCGGCTCGCCGTTCGCGGGGGACAACACGTTGTTGGAAGCCAGCATCAGGGTGCGGGCTTCCATCTGGGCTTCCAGCGACAGCGGGACGTGGACAGCCATCTGGTCGCCGTCGAAGTCGGCGTTGAACGCCACGCAGACCAGCGGATGAAGCTGAATCGCCTTGCCTTCGATAAGGACGGGCTCAAAGGCCTGGATACCGAGACGGTGCAGCGTCGGCGCACGGTTCAACATGACCGGATGTTCGCGGATCACCTCTTCGAGGATGTCCCACACCACCGGCTCCTGGCCTTCGACCATCTTCTTGGCCTGCTTGATGGTAGTCGCGAGCCCCATCAGCTCAAGCTTGTTGAAGATGAAGGGCTTGAACAGCTCGAGCGCCATCAGCTTCGGCAGACCACACTGATGCAGCTTGAGCTGCGGGCCCACGGTAATCACCGAACGACCGGAGTAGTCAACCCGCTTGCCCAGCAGGTTCTGACGGAAACGTCCGCCCTTGCCCTTGATCATGTCGGCGAGGGACTTGAGCGGGCGCTTGTTGGCGCCGGTCATGGCCTTGCCGCGACGACCGTTATCGAGGAGGGAGTCCACCGACTCCTGCAGCATCCGCTTCTCGTTGCGGACGATGATTTCCGGCGCCTTGAGCTCCAGCAGGCGCTTCAGGCGGTTGTTCCGGTTGATCACACGACGGTAGAGGTCGTTCAGGTCGGAAGTCGCAAAGCGGCCGCCATCCAGCGGCACCAGCGGACGAAGATCCGGCGGCAGAACGGGCAGCACTTCGAGGATCATCCAGTCCGGCTTGATGCCGGAGGTCTGGAAGGCCTCCAGCACCTTGAGGCGCTTGGAAATTTTCTTGATCTTGGCCTCGGAGCCCGTGGTTTCCAGTTCGGAACGGAGCTTCTCGATTTCGTGAGGAAGATCCAGGCTGCGCAGCATCTCGCGGATGCCTTCAGCGCCCATCAGGGCGATGAAGTCGTCACCGTATTCTTCGACCTTGGCCAGATAGTCGTCTTCCGACAGGATCTGGGCACGGTTCATCGGGGTCATGCCGGGATCGGTGACCACGTAGGCTTCGAAGTACAGCACACGTTCAATATCGCGCAGGGTCATGTCGAGCACCATGCCGAGACGGCTCGGCAGGCTCTTCAGGAACCAGATGTGGGCAACCACCGAGGCCAGCTCGATGTGCGCCATGCGTTCACGGCGCACTTTCGACAGGGTTACTTCAACACCGCATTTTTCGCAGATCACACCACGGTGCTTGAGGCGCTTGTACTTGCCGCACAGGCACTCGTAATCCTTGACCGGCCCGAAAATCTTCGCACAGAAGAGACCATCACGCTCCGGCTTGAAAGTCCGGTAGTTGATGGTTTCGGGCTTCTTTACTTCGCCGTAGGACCAGGACCGGATCGTTTCCGGGGACGCCAGACTAATCGTGATGGCGTCGAACTCTTCCTCGTTCGGCAGGCTTTGCTTGAACAGATCAGCGAGCAAACTTTTCATCAATCACTCCATCCAGGGTGAGCACATATCGATCGATCCAACCGCTCAGTAGCGGTCGAGATCGATGTCGATGGCCAGAGAGCGAATTTCCTTGACCAGCACGTTGAAGGACTCCGGCATGCCGGCATCAATCTTGTGCTCGCCCTTGACGATGTTTTCATAAACCTTGGTCCGGCCGGTAACGTCATCCGACTTGACCGTAAGCATTTCCTGCAGGGTGTAGGCCGCGCCATAAGCTTCCAGGGCCCACACCTCCATTTCGCCGAAACGCTGACCACCAAACTGGGCCTTGCCGCCCAGCGGCTGCTGGGTAACGAGGGAGTACGGACCCGTGGAGCGGGCGTGCATCTTGTCGTCCACCAAGTGGTGCAGCTTCAGCACGTGCTTGTAACCCACCGTGACCTGACGCTCGAAGGGCTCGCCGGTACGGCCGTCGAACAAGTTCACCTGACCGCCGGCAGGCAGACCCGCCAACTCCAGCATCCCCTGAATCTCGGACTCCTTGGCCCCATCGAACACCGGCGTTGCAAAGGGCACGCCCTTGCGCAGGTTGGTTGCCAGTTCCATCACTTCGGTTTCCGTGAAATCACTCAGATCTTCAGGCTTACCGCTACCGTTATAGATCTGTTCCAGGAAACCGCGAACCTCTTCTGCGTTGGCCTTGGCCTGAATCATCCGGTCGATCTTGTTGCCCAAGCCTTTGGCAGCCCAGCCCAGGTGGGTTTCAAGCACCTGACCGATGTTCATCCGGGAAGGCACACCCAGCGGATTCAACACGATGTCCATCGGCGTGCCGTCCTCCATGTAAGGCATGTCCTCGACGGGAACAATCTTGGAGACCACACCCTTGTTACCGTGACGGCCGGCCATCTTGTCGCCGGGCTGCAGGCGACGCTTGACGGCGAGGTACACCTTGACCATCTTCTGAACGCCTGGGGGCAGCTCATCACCCTGGGTGAGCTTTTTCTTCTTGGCTTCGAAAGCCAGATCAAAGTCTTTGCGGGTCTTCTCGAGGGCTTCGCGAACAGCCTCCATCTGTGCCGCGATGGTTTCGTCAGCCATGCGGATATCGAACCAGGTGTAATGCTCGAGACCGTCCAGATATTCCTTGCTGATGGCCACACCCTTGGCCAGACGCTTCGGGCCACCGTTGGCGGGCTGACCGATGATCATCCGTTCGATACGCTCGAAAGCATCCCGCTCAACGATCCGCATCTGGTCGGCCAGGTCGGTCTTGAAGCCGCGCAGCATGTCGTCAATGATCGACTGGGCGCGTTTATCACGCTCGATCCCTTCACGGGTAAACACCTGTACATCGATCACGATGCCGTTCATGCCGGACGGCACCCGCAGGGACGTGTCCTTGACGTCGGAGGCCTTTTCGCCAAAGATCGCCCGCAGCAGCTTCTCTTCGGGGGTGAGCTGGGTTTCCCCCTTCGGAGTCACCTTACCCACGAGCACATCGCCGGCCTCTACTTCGGCGCCGATGTAGACGATGCCGGACTCGTCCAGACGGGACAGCTGGCCTTCGCCGAGGGACGCGATGTCACGGGTGATTTCCTCGGGTCCGAGCTTGGTGTCCCGGGCCACAACGGTCAGCTCTTCAATGTGGATGGAGGTGAAACGGTCATCCGCCACCACCCGCTCGGAGATCAGGATGGAATCCTCGAAGTTGTAGCCGTTCCAGGTCATGTAGGCGACCAGCATGTTCTGGCCAAGGGCCAGCTCACCCATGTCGGTGGACGCACCATCGGCGATCACATCGCCGCGGGCCACACGATCACCCACCTTCACCACCGGACGCTGGTTGATGTTGGTGTTCTGGTTTGAACGGGTGTACTTGATCAGGTTGTAGATGTCGACGCCGACTTCCCCAGCCACGGTCTCGTTATCGTTTACACGGATAACGATGCGGTTGGCATCCACGTAATCCACAACGCCGCCACGGAGGGCCTGCTCTGCAGTTCCGGAGTCCACTGCAACAGTGCGTTCGATCCCGGTACCGACAAAAGGCTTTTCGGGACGCAGGCAGGGCACCGCCTGTCGCTGCATGTTGGCGCCCATCAGGGCGCGGTTCGCATCGTCATGCTCCAGGAAAGGAATCAGCGAAGCCGCCACAGAGACAATCTGCCCCGGAGCGATATCCATGTACTGGACCGTATCCGCCGTCGCGAGGGTGAATTCACCCTTGTTGCGGCAGGACACCAGATCACCGATGAGGCGACCCTCCTCGTTCACTTCGGCGTTTGCCTGGGCGATCACATACTGACCTTCCTCGATCGCCGACAGGAAATCGATCTGCTCGGTCAGGACACCGTCAGTCACCTTGCGATACGGAGTCTCAAGAAAACCGTACTGGTTGGTGCGGGCAAACAAGGCCAATGAGTTGATCAGACCGATGTTCGGACCTTCCGGCGTCTCGATCGGACACACGCGGCCGTAGTGGGTCGGGTGCACGTCACGGACTTCAAAACCGGCACGCTCGCGGGTCAGACCGCCCGGGCCCAGCGCCGATACGCGGCGTTTGTGGGTGATCTCGGCCAGCGGGTTGGTCTGGTCCATGAACTGAGACAGCTGACTGGAACCAAAGAATTCCTTGATGGCGGCACTGATCGGTTTGGCGTTGATCAGGTCGTGGGGCATCAGGTTGTCGCTCTCGGCCTGGCCGAGACGCTCCTTGACCGCCCGCTCAACCCGCACCAGACCAGCGCGGAACTGGTTCTCGGCCAACTCACCGACGGAACGGACGCGACGGTTGCCCAGGTGATCAATGTCATCGATTTCGCCACGGCCATTGCGCAGTTCCACCAGCACTCCAACGACCGCGAGAATGTCATCGTTGGCCAGGGTCCCGGCACCTTCGCCGCCCTTCGGACCAACAGTCTCGTAGAAACGCTTCTGCCACTCCGGCGCCTTGTCGTCGAGCTTCTCCGGATAGGCGCGGCGGTTGAATTTCATGCGGCCGACCACGGACAGATCGTAGCGCTCGGGCAGATAGAAAAGCCCCTGGAACAGCGCTTCGACAGCATCCTCGGTAGGCGGCTCGCCCGGACGCATCATGCGATAGATGGCTACCCGTGCAGCCCACTGATCAGCGGTTTCATCAATCCGCAAGGTCTGGGAAATGTGAGGCCCACGGTCCAGATCGTTCAGATAGAGTGTCTTGAGCTCGACAACCCCGGCGTCCCGCAATTTGTCCAGCAGATCTTCCGTGATCTCGTCGTTGGCACGGGCAATCAGCTCACCATCGGGACTGATCACATTGGAGGCCAGAACCCGGCCCAGCAGGAAGTCGTCGCTGACTTCCACCATCTCCACGCCTGCACTGGCCAGCTCACGGATGTGCTTGGCAGTGATGCGCTTGTCCTTGGCTACGATGACCTTGCCTGTGGCATCCACCACATCGAACTTGGCCATTTCACCACGCAGGCGATCGGGTACCAGAGCGTACTGGGCACCTTCACTCTGCAGGGTGAAGTTTTCAAAGTCATGGAAGGTCGCCAGGATTTCTTCCGGCGTCATGCCGATGGCTTTCAGCAGGATCGTAACCGGCATCTTGCGCCGACGATCCACCCGGAAGTACAGAAAATCCTTCGGATCGAATTCAAAGTCAAGCCAGGACCCACGATAAGGGATGATTCTGGCAGAGAACAGCAGCTTCCCGGAGGAGTGGGTCTTGCCACGGTCATGTTCGAAGAACACACCCGGAGAACGGTGGAGCTGGGAAACGATGACCCGCTCGGTACCATTGACCACGAAGGAGCCATTGTTGGTCATGAGCGGAATTTCGCCCATGTACACTTCCTGCTCCTTGACTTCCTTGATGGTCTCCTTGGCCGCTTCCTTGTCGAGGATGACCAGACGGACACGGGCACGCAGCGGCGACGCGAAGGTCAGTCCACGCTGCTGACATTCCTTCACATCGAAGGCAGGCTCACCGAGGTTGAACTGGACGAATTCCAGCCGGGCGTTGCCGCTATGACTGGTAATCGGAAAGATGGAGTTGAAGGCAGCCTGGAGACCCTGATTGGCCCGTTCCGGGGGCGGAGCATCCGCCTGCAGAAAGGACTTGTAGGATTCAAGCTGAGTGGCCAGCAGATAAGGCACATTCTGTACGGCTGCGCGCTGGGCGAAGCTTTTACGAATACGCTTTTTCTCGGTGTAGGAGTACGCCATAGATGCTCCGGGTCTGAGAAGTCGGACGTCAGAAGACAAAAGACAGCATTTCGGACGCTTGATTCAACGCGATTTGCGTCTTACTCTGCATCGAACGCTCTTTTTTGTCGTCTGCTGCGAGATGAAAGCCGGTTACGGAAAACAGAAAGCGCAAAAGGGCCGATGCCTAAAAGGCACCAGCCCTCCGCACGAGGACGAAATTACTTGATTTCGACCTTCGCGCCAGCGTCTTCCAGCTGCTTCTTGAGCGCTTCGGCTTCAGCCTTGGCGATTGCTTCCTTGACGGGCTTCGGAGCGCCGTCAACGAGGTCCTTGGCTTCCTTGAGGCCCAGGCCGGTCACGGCACGGACGACCTTGATGACCTCAACCTTCTTTTCGCCAGCAGCTTGGAGAATGACCGTGAACTCGGTCTGCTCTTCAACAGCAGCAGCGCCAGCACCAGCGCCGGGAGCAGCCACAGCCAGGGAAGCGGCGGAAACGCCAAACTTCTCTTCGAACGCCTTGACCAGGTCGTTCAGGTCCATAACGGTCATTGCGCCAACGGCTTCAAGGATGTCTTCTTTGGTGATTGCCATCTCAAAATACTCCAGATCTAATTTCGTACGGTTTGCCGGGAATCGACCAATCAGGCCGCGGCTTCTTCTTCACGCTTCTTGGCGAGTGCAGCCAGCAAACCGGCAAAGCCGGACACCGGAGCCTGCATGACACCCAGCAGCTTGGCGAGCAGTTCTTCGCGGCTCGGGATCGCGGCCAGGGCTTGCACGCCGGCCTTGTCGAGCACGTTGCCGGCATAGGAACCCGCTTTGAGAACCAGCTTGTCGTTGGTCTTGGCGAAATCAGCCAGAACCTTGGCAGCGGCTACGGGATCAGCCGAAATGCTGTAAATCAGCGGGCCAGTCATCTGCTCAGCCAAGCCAGCGAAAGGGGTACCTTCCACGGCACGACGGGCCAGGGTGTTCTTCAGCACACGAAGGTAAACACCAGACTCACGGGCCTTGGCACGCAGGATGGTGAGATTGCTCACCCCAATCCCTGCATACTCGGCAACCACAATGGTCTGAGCGCTTGCCACTTGCACCGACACCTCAGCCACTACGGCTTTTTTGTCGTCGAGATTCAGACTCAAGGTCTTTCCTCCTATCAAGTCAACACGCGACGGAAACTCCGTCGCACCTACGGCGACCTGGATCAGGAGCAATGCACTTCCAGGAGGAAGAGCGAAAATCCTGTTCTGGGACACCGTCTGCGCAGGCTGTCATGATTAAGCAGCAAGATCTTGCCTTGCCTGCACCTGCGGTCTTTGACGATCCATCTTGACGGACGATGCCATCAAGATGGCCCAAAGTTCTTACTGGCCGGTCACCGTAGCGGCATCAACGCGAACGCCGGCACCCATGGTGGAGGACACGGCAATCTTGCGGAGATAGACACCCTTGGAAGCAGCCGGCTTGGCCTTGACCAAGGCATCGATCAGAGCGCCAACGTTCTGCTGCAGAGCTTCCACAGTGAAGGATGCACGACCAACGGTGGCATGAATCAGGCCAGCCTTGTCGGTACGATACTGAACCTGACCCGCCTTGGCATTCTTGACGGCAGTGGTGACGTCCATGGTCACAGTGCCCACCTTCGGGTTCGGCATCAAGCCACGCGGACCGAGAATCTGGCCCAGGGCTCCCACCACACGCATGGCGTCCGGCGTAGCGATGCACAGGTCGAAATCGATCTTGCCAGCCTTGACCTGCTCGGCGAGATCATCGAAGCCCACCACGTCAGCGCCGGCAGCACGGGCTGCCTCTGCCTTGTCGCCCTGTGCGAACACGGCGACACGGACGCTCTTGCCAGTACCGGCAGGCAGAACGACAGACCCACGAACCAACTGATCAGATTTTTTGGCGTCAATGCCCAGATTCACAGCGATATCGACGGATTCGTCGAACTTGGCGGTGGCGCACTCCTTGACCAGGTTCAGTGCATCACTCAGGGGGTAGGTCTTGTTGCGATCAACCTTGGCACGCAAGGCCTGAACGCGCTTGGACAGCTTAGCCATGTTAGAGGCCCTCCACGGTGATGCCCATGCTGCGGGCAGATCCGGCGATGGTGCGCGCGGCGGCGTCGAGATCCGCAGCGGTCAGATCCTTCATCTTGGCCTTGGCAATTTCTTCACACTGGGCCTTGGTGATGGAGCCTACCTTGTCGGTATGGGGCTTGGGCGAACCCTTCTGAATGCCTGCAGCCTTCTTGATCAGAACGGTCGCGGGCGGCGTCTTCATGATGAAGGTGAAGCTCTTGTCCGCGAAGGCCGTGATCACCACCGGGATAGGCAGACCGGGCTCAAGACCCTGGGTCTGGGCGTTGAACGCCTTACAGAACTCCATGATGTTGAGGCCACGCTGACCAAGGGCCGGGCCGATGGGGGGGCTGGGGTTGGCTTTGCCTGCAGGAACCTGCAGTTTGATGTAGCCAATGATCTTCTTTGCCATCAGGCAACTCCTTATCGAGTGCTAGCGCACAGCCTAAACCGCGCCGCGCTCCTCTTTGATACCTCGGAATGAGGCGAAAACGGGGCCACAGAGCCCCTCATGGAATCAGGTTTTTTCAACCTGACCAAAATCCAGCTCAACCGGCGTGGCACGCCCAAAGATGGTCACGGACACACGGATCTTGCTCTTGTCGTAATTAACTTCTTCGACCGAACCGTTGAAGTCAGTAAACGGACCTTCCTTGACCCGCACCATCTCGCCCACCTCGAAAAGAATCTTCGGCCGGGGCTTATCGACCCCTTCCTGCATCTGCTGCATGATCTTTTCGACTTCCTTCTCGGAAATCGGGGTCGGCTTGTTGGCAGTCCCACCCACAAAACCCGTCACCTTCGGCGTCGACTTGATCAGATGCCAGGTGTCGTCGTTCATTTCCATTTCCACCAGCACGTAGCCAGGGAAAAATTTACGCTCAGTGATGCTTTTCTGGCCGTTGCGCATTTCCACAACTTCCTCGACAGGCACCAGAATCTGACCAAAGAAATCCTGCATTCCGCCACGAGCAATACGCTCGACGAGCGCACGCTGGACCGACTTCTCAAAGCCGGAGTAGGCATGGACCACGTACCAACGCTTGCTCATGATTTTTTCCAACCCAAAATCAGATCGTAAAGAGCCCACTCAAGGGTCTTGTCGGTCACCCAGAGAAACACCGCCATGATCACTACAAAAGCGAACACGATGCCAGTGGTCTGAAAGGTTTCCTTGCGGGAAGGCCAGACAACCTTCTTGGTTTCGGCAACGGTATCGTTGGCAAAAACGGCAAAGCGCTGGCCCAACTCCGTTTTCCAGGCCACCGCAGCACACAGGGCAACACCCAACAGAACAGCCAGTACACGAAGCACCATGGCCTGCTCAGAGAGCACATAGAAGCCCACAACGCCGGCCACCAGTAGAACCAGTGCCAGCGCAAATTTGATCTTGTCGGCCATTAAAACGGAAGTCCGATGGAAAATTGGCAGGGGCAGAGGGAATCGAACCCCCAACCTTCGGTTTTGGAGACCGACGCTCTGCCAATTGAGCTATACCCCTGCAGGCAGAGACTCAGGATGTCCGCTAGGGTGCGAACATCCTGATACTACTATCGACGATTACTCGACGATCTTGGCGACCACGCCGGCGCCGACGGTACGACCACCTTCACGGATGGCGAAACGCAGACCTTCTTCCATGGCGATCGGAGCGATCAGCTTGACCGTCATGGCGATATTGTCGCCCGGCATGACCATCTCGGTGCCTTCCGGCAGGGAGATCGAACCGGTCACATCCGTCGTACGGAAGTAGAACTGGGGACGGTAGTTGTTGAAGAACGGGGTATGACGACCACCCTCTTCCTTCGACAGCACATACACCTCACCAGTGAAATGGGTATGCGGCTTGATGGAACCCGGCTTGCACAGCACCTGACCACGCTCCACGTCCTCACGCTTGGTGCCGCGCAGCAGCACGCCCACGTTGTCGCCAGCCTGACCCTGGTCCAGCAGCTTGCGGAACATTTCCACACCGGTACAGGTGGTCTTGACGGTGGCCTTGATGCCCACGATTTCGATTTCTTCGCCAACCTTGACGATGCCGCGCTCGACACGACCCGTCACCACGGTACCACGACCGGAGATCGAGAACACGTCTTCGATCGGCAGCAGGAAGGGCAGGTCGATGGCGCGCTCAGGCGTCGGAATATAGGAGTCCAGAGCGTCCGCCAGGCGGAAGATCGCCGGCTCGCCGATATCGGACTGATCGCCTTCCAGCGCCTTCAGGGCAGAACCCTTGACGATGGGCACATCGTCGCCCGGAAAGTCGTACTTGGAGAGCAGCTCGCGCACTTCCATTTCAACCAGCTCGAGCAGCTCTTCGTCATCAACCATGTCGCACTTGTTCAGAAAGACGATGATGTACGGCACGCCGACCTGACGGGCCAGCAGGATGTGC
Organism: Zoogloea sp.; assembly: GCF_028693495.1. GTDB lineage: Bacteria > Pseudomonadota > Gammaproteobacteria > Burkholderiales > Rhodocyclaceae > Zoogloea. Next base: position 16,233 of record NZ_JAQUVG010000033.1, read on the forward strand.
TCACGGGTCTGGGGCATCGGGCCGTCAGCGGCAGAGCACACCAGAATCGCACCATCCATCTGGGCTGCACCGGTAATCATGTTCTTGACGTAGTCCGCGTGACCCGGGCAATCCACGTGGGCGTAGTGGCGGTTCTCGGTCTCGTATTCCACGTGTGCAGTGTTGATGGTGATGCCGCGAGCCTTCTCTTCCGGCGCTGCATCAATCTGGTCGTAGCCCTTGGCTTCACCGCCAAACTTGCGCGACAGCACGGTCGTGATCGCTGCAGTCAAAGTGGTCTTGCCATGGTCCACGTGACCAATGGTGCCAACGTTCACGTGCGGCTTTTTCCGCTCGAATTTTTCCTTAGCCATATCATCAACCCCGCAAAAAAATCAGGAAACCGTTTACGCCGCCGCTCAAAATACTGGTGCTCATGGGCAGGATTGAACTGCCGACCTCTCCCTTACCAAGGGAGTGCTCTGCCACTGAGCTACATGAGCTGCACACATCAACCTGGAGCGGGTGAAGGGAATCGAACCCTCGTCATAAGCTTGGAAGGCTTCTGCTCTACCATTGAGCTACACCCGCTTTACAACGCATGACTCACATTCACCACACAAACCGCAGCCAGACAAAGCCAAAATCGTGGTGGAGGGGGAAGGATTCGAACCTTCGAAGGCAGTGCCGTCAGATTTACAGTCTGATCCCTTTGACCGCTCGGGAACCCCTCCAAGCGAGAAGCCAAAATTATAGGCAGCCCTTTTGAGCCTGTCAAATGCTTTATGTGGAATTTTCATGTACCGTCGTTTGGACGACCCCGGGTCCGGAGAGCCTCGTCAGGCAGCCGAATGAAGTCCACCAAAGCCTGTACCTCGGCAGAGGGAGGCGGCGTCAGAAGGCTGACGATCGCGATCACGGTAAAGCCCACCGGAACCCCAAAAATACCGCAGGAAATCGGATGGATATCGAACCATGCATCCGCCATACTCCCGCCAAAGAAGGGGTGAGTACGTACGATGTAGTAGAGCGTCGACGCCAGTCCGGCCAGCATGCCCGCCACCGCCCCCCACTTGTTGGCCCGCCTCCAGAAGATGCCAAGCACCAGGGCCGGGAAGAAGGCCGACGCGGCGATGGAGAACGCCAGACCCACCATGAACAGGATGCTGTCCGGGCGCAGGGATGCCACCCAGGCGGCGATGACGGCAACCACCAGCAACTGGGACTTGGTGATCACCAACCGGCGCTGCGTGGATGCCTGGGGATTGATCATCTTGTAATAGAGATCATGAGACAAGGCATGGGAGATTGTGAGCAGCAGTCCATCTGCCGTGGACAGGGCTGCGGCCAGCCCACCAGCGGCCACGAGGCCAGAAACCACGTAGGGCAAGCCGGCTATTTCAGGGAACAGCAGCAGGATCGCATCACTGTTTAGCGTGAGCTCTGCCAACTGGAGGATTCCGTCACCATTGATGTCCTCGATCTTGACCAGACCCACCCTGCTCCAGGAGGCCACCCAGTTGGGCAGATCACCGATGTTGGTCCCTATCAACCTGCTGTAGATTTCCCATTTCGCAAACACTGCGTAGGCGGGAGCTGTGACATAAAGCAAAAAAATGAAGAACAACGACCAAAACACCGAACGTCGAGCCTGGCGAACACTGGGCGTGGTGTAGTAACGCATCAGGATATGGGGCAGACCAGCGGTTCCCACCATGAGCACAAAAGCGAGGGCCAGAAAATTTCGACGAGCACTCTCCCGGGCCTCAGGGGTTTCTCCCGGATGGGCCTCCGCATGGTGAACAGGCGGGACAGTTTTCGCCAGGCTCTCCTGCCTCGTTCGCTCCCATTTGAGGCGGGCCTCTTCAGGGGTACGCGGCAGATCCCTGAGGGCCCTCTCCGCCGCCGCAACATCCCGGGCGGAAGCGCCCTCCGTGCGTAACTCCATGATCCGTTCAGACTGAGCCACTCGTTCATCCGCTAGCGACGCGGGCAGATCTTCGATCTTGCGGGCGTACTCCTCCGCCCGATAGCGATACTGACTGCGGACGTCGTTCTCCCGGGGCTCGGAAAACAACTCAAGCTCCTTGACGCCCAGATCCCTCAGCACCTCACCATAGACCAACTGGGGGACGGGTACGCCAGTGACCTTGTAGGACAGGATGGCAACCGGCACCAGGTAGGCAACGATGAGGATCAGATACTGAGCGACCTGCGTCCAGGTGACCGCCCTCATGCCCCCAAGGAAGGAACACACCAGAATCCCTGCCAGGCCAACAAACACACCAATCTCGAATTCGATGCCGATGAAACGGCTAGTAATCAGGCCAACACCATAAATCTGTGCCACGACATACACAAAGCTCGCCAGGACGGCCGCCAGGACGCCTACCAGTCGGGCAAAGTGCCCCTCATAACGGGCCCCCAGAAAATCCGGAATGGTGAACTGGCCGAATTTGCGCAGGAAAGGGGCCAGCAGAAGTGCAACCAGCACATATCCACCCGTCCACCCTGTCACGAAGGCCAGGCCCACGAAGCCCGAGTAATAGAGGGTGCCTGCCAGGCCAATGAAGGAAGCGGCGCTCATCCAGTCGGCTGCCGTCGCCATTCCGTTGAACAGCGCGGGTACTCTGCGCCCCGCCACATAGTATTCGGAAACGTCAGATGTCCGGCTCATCACACCGATAGCCGCGTAGATGGCAATCGTCGCGAACAGGAAGATCTGGCCAATCCAGCGCTGCGTCATGCCCATCTGCTCAGCGCTCGCCAAGGCGACCACCAGCGCCAGGAAACCGAGTGCATAAAGGACGTAATAACGGCCAAGCCGGGGAAGGAAAGGGGAAGGAAAGCTCACCGGGCAGGCTCACTCTTCATGATGCAGCCCATAACGCCTCTCGATGCGGGTCATCGAAAAGTCATAAACCGCCACAATCAGCAGAAAGACGATCAGGCTTCCCTGTCCCACCATGTAGAAACCCAGGGGCCACCCGAAGAAGACGACTTCATTGAGCTCGTCGGCAAACCACCCTGGCAGGAAACTGGCAGCACCCCAGAGAAGAAACAGCACCGCAGTAAGGATGCGGGTTTCCCGCCAATATGCCTGTTGTCTTGAACGGGTATCACTCACCCGGCTCCCCTCCCCAATGCCCTTCAGGGAAAACGTCCCTGCTGCGCCGGGAGTATAAGCCGCTATGGCGTACCGCCCTAGAGCAAGCCATGCTCTAGAGTTGGAAGCGCACCCCAAGCTTTTGCTGCAACTTGCGCGCCTGCCGGAAGGACTCCTTGAGAAAGGCCCGCTCCAGCTCGTTGAGCCCCTCCGGCATCACCCGGTTCGCAGAGCCGCCGGCTGCACGCTGACAGCGCAAACGCAGGCTCTGGATGAACAGGAAGGCGTCCACATAGGCCTCCACCTCTGCGGACGGCCAGCCACTGCGAAGCCCCCCCGCTCTCAGGCGGGCAACGGTGGAGCTGGCCTCAATGCCGAAGGCCAGCGCATAGATACGCGCAGCATCCACAAAGGGGCGGCTTCCGTCACGCTTGAGGTCCAGCATCCCGGTTTGCCGGTCCACCACAAAATCCCTGATCATTCCAAGGGGCGGGCCGCTGCGGAGGGCATTCCCCGCCATGAAACGCAGAAAGAGTGGCGTGTCAACCGCCACCGCCAGCAACCAGCGACGCAATCCGGCAGCAAGCCCGATATCCCCGGCAAGGCCCCGAAAATCGAAAAAGATCGTCGCGTTCAGGAGATCCTCAGGCCGCCCGCCGAGAATCCATTCTCCAAACCTCGAACGCCATTCGGAAAGGGAGAGACACCAAAGCGGATTACCCGCCATGATCCCTCCCTTGCAGAGGGGAAAGCCGCAGGCATCCAGCAGCCGGTTGACCGCCTGGGCAAACGGCAGGAACCGCCTGCGCATGCCCTCCGGGTCCGTATCTGGCGGCACCTGATAGATCAGACCGTTGTCCTGATCGCTATCCAGCGTCTGCTCGAGACGCCCCTCGGAACCAAACACCAGCCAGCACCAGGGCACCAGGGGAAGATCGAAGCCGGGCTCGACGATGTCGATCGCGGCAAGCACCACCAGATCGTTCAGGATCGAGATCCACTCCCCCACCTGACCCGCATCACCCCCCTGATCCACCAGCACACCAGCGAGCAGGCGCACCCGGGTCGCAGCGTCCACCAGACTTGCCGGATCCTTCGCGTTCTGGATCGTCTCCATCAGGTCATCCGCCTGAACGCTGCGCCGGGCGTAAAGATCCCCACGAGAGACAACCCCCAGGAAGCCGCCCCGGCCATCCACAATCACCAGATGGCAGAGCCCGTGGCGGGCAAGAAGCATGCGCCCTTCATGGAGGCTTGCCGTACCGGGCAGGGCAATGACACCGCCGGTCATCACGCTGACCACAGGGTCCTCCAGCGAGACACCGGCAAGACTGACCCTTTCGAGCAGGTCACCACGGGTCAGGATTCCCAGGGGACGCAGGGACGGGCCATCCACCACCACCACACTGCCGACAGCCCCAGTCAGCATGGCCCGGATGGCTTCACTCACAGACTGATCCGGCCCCACGGAGACCGGAGGTCTTCTCAACAAGTCGGACAGCACCTGCCCTCCCCTTTTGTCCGCCATATCAGCACGCCCGACCGGGATCAGCGGATGATCGTCAGTATTTGACCCGGGCGTAATAGGTTTTTTCGGAGGCTTGGCGAGCCTCACCCAGGGTCCGGACGCCCTTCTCCGCGAGAAGCGGAATCATCCTCAGGAAAACCTCCCCAGTCACGATGGCATCCCCCAGAGCGGTGTGCCGTCCCAGGATGTTAACCCCCATCCGTTCGCAGATAGCCTCCAGGCGATGGGAGTCCTGATCCGGATGAATCACTGCCGACAGCAGCAGCGTATCGAGCACAGGCTGGTCAAACACGATGCCAGTGCTCCCCTCCTTGAGCTGGAGGAAGCGCATGTCAAAGGCAGCGTTGTGGGCGACCAGCACGGTTTCTGCAGCGAAAGCGTGGAAGGCGGGCAACACCTTGGCCATGGTGGGCTGTCCAGCCAGCATCTCCGGGGTAATTCCGTGGATACGTGTAGAGGCCTCGGAAAGCGCCCGCAGGGGATCCACCAGTTGATCAAAGGACTCGGAGCGAAGCAGCTTGCCGTTCAAGATCCGGGTCGCACCGATCTGAATGATTTCATCTCCTTCCGAAGGATTGAGGCCAGTGGTTTCCGTATCGAAAACCGTAAAGGCCAGATCCGTCAAGAGACGGTCATCCAGGGCATGACTGGCCTCGGTCTGCCTGAAGAGGTCGAAATCATAATATTCCGGCCGGCTGTCTCCCCTCGGCACGGCACTGGCTTCGACCTCGGCCTGGGGACTCGCCTGGGGCAGGAGCAGGCGGAAGAAAGCACGGTGCTGGGTTTTTTCCCGCTGCAGCCAGATCTCGCCATCGTGGCGCTCGATGACGTCCCGAACGGTCAGAGGCGAACTTTCACCCGCAAAGCTCATGGGCTCCAATTCCCAGCTCATGACGGTCTCGGTGCTCATGGCATGCCCCGACCAGATCAGGTCCAGATGGGCCAGACGTCCGGCTGAGGTCAGACGCAGGCGAATCTCCCTCACCCCGAACTCGTCCACAAGGCGGCTCACCAGATAGCCAACCGCCTGCAACAGGGAAAAACTGTCCACTTTGATCCACAGTTCGGCGTCCACCTCCTCCAGCTTGGCCGGCAGCCCCAGCGTGTTCTGGATCCGTCGCTGGGCTGCCGCCACCAGGTCTGCGCCCAGCATTTCATCCAGGGGCCAGCGGGTCTTGAGGGCATCAGCAAAGGCCGTGGCCGTCTCATCCAGGCGGGCACTCATGCCCTGCACTTCATCCCGGACCACTTTCAGAAAACGCTCCTTGAGCTCCTGGTCCAGATCGGGGTACTCCAGCATCTCAGCCGCTGCCCGCAGATTCGCCAGGGAGGAACGACTTCCCTCGGTCAGGGAATGGATCATTTGGTCGCGTCGGGTTTCCGCCTCGAAAGCGCGGGTGATGTTGTCCAGCATCAGCACGAACCCAGAGACCACGGGCCCTGCCTCTGGGTCGGGGCTGGCCAGTACCGGCGCCATGTGCACCCGGAGCAGCTGCCCCGCCCGCGTGGTGGTGACAAAATTCGCCATGGGTCGGGGACTCTGACGACGCATGTGCTCCTGGACGCTCTCCAGGGCATGGACGATCAGGTTGCGCTCGAAGACCCCATAAATGGAACGGCCCAGGCCGATGATTTCTCCCCCTCCTGCAGCAGCAGGTGCATCGGAGAGGACCTTGAACTGCAGACGCGCCCGGCTGTTGTAAAGCAGGATGCGGCCATCCAGGTTGCACACCACCACGCTCTGATTCAACTCGGACATCAGGGCAGCCAGCCTGTTGCGCTCTTCTTCCACGGATTTTCGGGCCTCGCGGATACGGAGCAACATCCTCCTGGAGATCATGACGCTGATCGGCAAGGGCGTTTACCGCCTCGGCAATCCGCTGCAATTCGGGCCCGCCTTCCTGCCTGAGACGCCGGCCGGGGTCGGTCGTCACCATCAGTCCGAGCTGGTCCGCCAGCCTGGCAGAGGCCAGCAGGGTACTCTCGACAAAACCTTTCATCAGAATGGCCGCGGCCCCAGCCCCCACCAGACCAATCATGATGAGCAGGCCCATGCGGGGATTGAGAATCGGCTCCAGAACCGCCCGCTCCTCGGGAGCGAGATCCCGCCAGAGGGTGACGCCAGCGAGCACCAGCACGCCAAGCACCAGACAGCAGGAAAAAACGATGGCCAACACCTGCCGGTGCTTCAGGCTCATGTCGTCATTTCCAGCAGGGATTTCACCTTGGCCACCAGTTCCTTGGTGGAAAAGGGCTTGGTCATGTAGGCATCCGCCCCCAGGGCCAGGCCCTTGCTGACTTCTGTTTCACGCCCCTTGGCCGTCAGCATCAGCACCCGGATGCCCTGCAAGGCGGGATCTGATTTGATCTCCTGACACACATCGAAGCCGTTCTTGTGAGGCATCATGACGTCCAGCAAAACCAGGTCCGGCCCCTCGCTCCGGATTTTCTCGAGGGCTTCCCGCCCATCGTTGGCGATGCATACGACGAAACCCTCCCGCTTCATCAGGAACTCCAGAGAGATGACGATGTTTTGCTCGTCATCAGCAATCAATATTTTTTTGGTCATTCGGTCCCCTCCCTACGCATGTCCCAGACATGGATCCGCCGCATGCAGACCACATCACCCGAGACAAGTCCTGTCAGTTTATCGCGCATCATCTTTCGTTTCTGTTGATTTGACACAAGGCATCAGAAACGAGAAACAGGCCCCGGAGCCCGGAGCGCTCTCCACCCACAGGCGACCACCATAATGCTCGATGATCTGACGACTGATGGGCAAGCCCAGCCCCGTACCCTGGGGCTTGCCAGTCATCGTGTTGCCTCCCTGGCGGAATTTCTCGAACACCAGGGCGTACTCATCCTCGGTCAGCCCTGGGCCGTTGTCCTCGACATCCACCCGCAGGCCCTCATCCGTCTCGAACAGCCTCAGCCAGACCTGCCCACTGTCCCTCGCCACAAACTTGACCGCATTGGACAGCAGATTCAGCACGACCTGCATAAGGCGATCCCGATCCGCCAGAAGCACGGGCACCCGCTCGGGCAAGCTCATCTCCAGCTGAACCCCCTTGTCACGGAAGAGCTGGCTGGTGGACCATGCGGCCTGCTCCACCACCTCCTTCAGATCCACCTCGCAGTTGTCCCACTCCGCATGACCTGACTCGATCTTGGCCATATCCAGCACCTGATTGACGAGGCGGGTCAGACGCTCGGTTTCGCTGACCACGATCGCCAGAAAACGCTGCCGATCATCCAGATCCATCTCGGGATCTTCAAGCAGCATTTCGGAGAAGGCCCTGATCGACGTTAGGGGCGTGCGCAGTTCGTGGGTCACCGAAGACATGAAATCGTCCTTCAAGAGATCCAGCTCCTTCAACCGCTCATTAGCTGTACGCAGTTCCCGGGTTGCGGTTTCCAGCTCACGGGACTTCTGCTCAAGGCGCCGGGAATAGGCACGCACCTGAGAGGCCTCGTCGAGGATATTCATCACCTCGTCCAGACCGAGGGGCTCCTCCTTGACCACGGAAGCCACCATCACCCGCGCCGAGGCACTGCCAATCGCACCCGCCAGGGTCGTCTCCGCAAAATGGACCAACCCGGCGTCTGCCTGCAGATCCTGCATGTCCGCCACACCACGGCTACGGGCATATTCGGCAAACGCCTGCCGCGCACGTTCGGGACCAATGAAACGGCCGATGAGGGGGAGAAGATCCGCCACATGGGCACTTGCCCGCCAGAAAGCATCCCCGGCCGGCCGGGTCTGCTTGAAAACGTCCACAAAAAGGGTGGCCTGTCCCGCCTCCACCGCACTGGGGCGACGCCACAGGGAGACACAGACACAGGCTCCCACATTGACCAGCAGACTCCAGAACAGGCTGTGGGCAATCGGATCCAGACCTTCCATACCCAGCAGATGATACGGTCGCAAGGCCTCCAGTCCGAATACCCCCTCCTCCAGAAAGGCGCCTGGCAGCCAACCGGACTTGGCAAAGGACGGGAGCAGCAAGGTGTAGAGCCATACCAGAAAGCCTCCACTCAAACCGGCCAACGCCCCCGCCCGGGTCCCCGGACGCCAGTACATCCCCAGAAGCATGGCAGGCGCAAACTGGGCAACCGCAGCAAAACTGATCAGACCAATGCTTACTAGTGCATGAGCTTCGCCAGCGAAACGAAAATACAGATACCCCAGCAGCAGAATCACCACGATGGCAGCGCGCCGGATGCCCAGCAGCAGGCCCGACAGATCTTCCCGACGACGCAGCCCTTCCCACTGCATCCGGAGCAGCAGGGGCATCATCAGGTCGTTACAGACCATCGTCGACAGGGCAATCGTCTCCACGATGACCATCCCGGTCGCAGCGGACAATCCGCCAATGAACACCAGCAGCGCAAGCCAGCCATGCCCTGAGGCCATGGGCAATGCCAGCACGAAGGCATCCGCATCCACCCCCTTGCCTTCAAAATGCATCAGCCCTCCCAGGGCGATGGGCAGGACGAACACGTTGATCAGGAACAGATAAAGGGGAAACAGCCAGATGGCCCGACGAAGGTGGTTTTCGTTGACGTTCTCCACCACCGCCACCTGAAACTGCCGCGGCAGGAACATCACGGCAAGCATGGAAAGGAGGCTCAGCGCAAACCAGCTCCCAAAACTGTTTCCACCCGCCTCCATCCGCATCAGCTGGGCCAGATCAGGAAACTCTGCCGCCCGGGAAAAGATGTCTCCAAATCCATCATACATGCCAAAGGTCACGAAGACCCCGACCGCCAGGAACACCACCAGCTTGACCACCGATTCGAAGGCCACCGCTGCCACCAGCCCCTCATGGCGCTCCGTGGCGTCCAGGTGACGGGTACCAAACAGGATGGTGAAGGTCGCCATGCTGAGGGCCACGTAAAAGGCCGTATCCAGGAACCAGGAGCGGCTCACGCCCTGGGTGGGCATGACGATCTCGGGATAGTGCGCCAGGATCATGAAACTACCCGACACAGCCTTCAGCTGCAAAGCGATGTAGGGAATCACGCCCAGCACGGCAATCACCGTAACCAGTCCGCCCAGTAACTGACTCTTCCCATAGCGGGAGGCGATGAAGTCGGCGATCGATGTAATCCGGTGAGTCTTGCCGATACGCACCATCTTCAACATGACAAACCACCACAGGCAGACCGCCAGAGTGGGCCCGATGAAGATCGGGAGGAATCCGATCCCCGACGATGCAGCACGCCCCACGCTCCCATAGTAGGTCCAGGTGGTGCAGTACACCGCCAGGGAAAGGGCATAGATGGTCGGGTTCGCGATGATTGACCGCCCCTGATCGGCACGCCTGTCGCCCATCCAGGCGATCGCAAACAGCAGCACCAGATAGAGGAAGGACACCGCAACGATGGTGGCGCTACTCATCGGTTCCCCCAGAGGCAGGCAGGGGCTGGTTATCCCACTGCATGACGTCAGCGCTCAATAATCCAGATCATCAGGATCACCAGCAGCAGCCACAGCCCAAAGACGTAGAGGTACAGCAGCGGAATGCCCGCCCAGACCCGGGGCAGATCAAAAATCGAGAGAAGCGGGTAATTGAAGAGCACCGCCCCCAGCAGGAACAAGGCCATCAACCGCTGGCCCGTCAAGGTCGCCTTGATCATCTTTCCCCCCAGGTGCCTATGGTCTTGGAATGTGGATTTATAAACCTAAACGGGGGCGCTGACGAGGGTGGATCTGAACAGTCCACCGTGGACGAGAAAAAGGCGCGATGACCGCGCCTTTTTCTCCCCCTCACACCTCCGGCCGGACTGCACCGGAGTTCCTCCTCCATTATTTTTTATAACGGTCCGCTCTGGTTTTGCCGGCGACCTTGGGCAGCCGGTGGCGGATCACGTCGCTGGGCAGTTGTTAACCCTTGAGCTGCTCGAGGATCGCAGGATTCTCGAGAGTCGAGGTGTCCTGAGTGATTTCCTCGCCCTTGGCCAACTGACGGAGCAGACGGCGCATGATCTTGCCGGAGCGGGTCTTCGGCAGGTTCTCACCGAAGCGAATGTCCTTCGGCTTGGCGATCGGCCCGATTTCCTGACCAACCCAGTTCTGCAACTCCTTGATCATCGCGGTCGCCGCGTCGCCGGTCGGACGAGCGCCCTTGAGCACCACGAAGGCCACGATAGCTTCACCGGTCAGGTCATCCGGACGACCAACCACCGCCGCCTCGGCCACCTTCTCGTGCGCCACCAGGGCGGATTCGATTTCCATCGTACCCATGCGGTGACCCGAGACGTTCAGCACGTCATCGATACGGCCGGTGATGGTGAAGTAGCCAGTATCCTTGTCGCGGATCGCGCCGTCACCAGCCAGGTACAGCTTGCCCTGGAAGTCGGCCGGGTAATAGGACTTCACGAAACGATCCGGGTCACCCCAGATATTGCGGATCATGGAGGGCCACGGACGCTTCACGACCAGGATGCCACCTTGGCCCCAGGGCACTTCCGTTCCGGTTTCGTCGACCACCGCAGCCTGGATGCCCGGGAAGGGCAGCGTGCAGGAGCCGGGAATCAGCGGAGTGGCGCCGGGCAGCGGGGTGATCATGTGACCACCGGTTTCGGTCTGCCAGAAGGTGTCCACGATCGGGCAACGGCCGCCGCCAACGTTCTCGTAGTACCACTCCCAGGCTGCGGGGTTGATCGGCTCGCCGACCGAACCCAGGATTCGCAGGCTGGACATGTCGTAGTTCTTGGGATGCACGGCCGGGGTGTTGTCCGCCGACTTGATCAGCGAACGGATCGCGGTCGGGGCGGTGTAGAACACGGTGACCTTGTGATCCTGAATCATTTTCCAGAAGCGGCCGGCGTCCGGATAGGTGGGCACCCCTTCGAAAACAATTTCGGTCGCGCCGCAGGCCAGGGGGCCGTAGGTGATGTAGGTATGGCCCGTGACCCAGCCAATGTCGGCGGTACACCAGAACACATCATCCGGCTTGATGTCGAAGGTGTACTTCATGGTCAGGATGGCGTGCAGCAGGTAGCCGCCAGTGGAGTGCTGAACCCCCTTGGGCTTGCCGGTAGAGCCGGACGTATAGAGCAGGAACAGCGGATGCTCGGCTTCGACCCACTCGGGCTCGCAAACGTCGGACTGCTGGGGCACGATGTCGTCGGCCCAGGTGTCACGGCCAGCAACCATGGCAGTTTCAGCGCCTGTACGCTTGACCACCAGAACATTCTTGATGGAGGGACAGCCACTCTCCAGGGCCTCATCGGCGATGGACTTGAGCGGCAGGGCCTTGCCCCCACGGTTCTGACCATCAGAGGTGATCAGCAACACGGCACCGGCATCATTGATGCGGTCTGACAGGGACTGTGCGGAGAAGCCTCCGAAGACGATGGAATGGGTTGCACCAATACGGGCGCAGGCCTGCATCGCAACCACACCCTCGATGGACATGGGCAGATAGATGACAACGCGGTCACCCTTCTGGACACCCAGACTACGCAGGGCATTCGCAAACTTGCAAACCCGGACAAGCAGGTCAGCATAGGTCACCTTGGTGACATCGCCCTTGTCACCTTCAAAAATCAGGGCAACTTTCTCGCCCAGGCCATTCTTGACCTGACGATCAAGGCAGTTGTAAGAAACGTTGAGCTTGCCGTCGGCAAACCATTTGAAGAACGGCGCATTGCTCTCATCCAGAACCTGGGTGAAAGGGGTCTCCCAGTCGAGGAGCTCCTTGGCATGCCGCCCCCAGAAGCCCTCGTAGTCCTTTTCGGCTTCAGCACAAAGGGCCTTGTACGCGTCCATGCCCGACACGGCCGCGTTCTTCACCACCTCTTCGGACGGATAGTAGAACTTCTGGGTGGTTTCGCTCGTCATTTTTTCACCTCTCCTCGTGTTTTATGAGTGTGCAACGTTGGATGCTTTGAAACCTTGCTCGGCAGGTAACCCGCCCCGTCCTGGGTGTGATTTTCTTTTTTGGAGGGTTGCCGGTTTTTGTTCGCCATTCATTAAAGACGATCAATCTTACACATGACTTACACCCACGCACGCCTTTACCCAAAACGGGCTTTCAGGACAGGCGTCCAGACCTGGAGACCCACCATCTTAAAAATTACCCAAAACCAGGATTTCATGAAAATTTTATGCCATATTATTATTCCCTGGGAATAATCGTGATACCACCCAATGTTGCTTCGGATCACCTGGACAGCCATCGTGCTCAGCCTGCTCCCGGCGTGCACCCTACAGCCCCCGAAAGTCAGTCCGGGCGCCCATCTAGGGCCGCTCCCCCAGACTGACCGGGGCGCTCCGATTCCTCCGCCGGTCAGCACCCGCCTGCCGCTCCCTCCCCTGCCGCGGATCCAGCGGACCGAAACCTACTCGGTTGTCGTCAGCCGACTGCGCGTCCAGGAGCTGCTTTTTTCCCTGGCCCGGGATGCCAGGATCAATCTGGACATTCACCCCGGGATCGAGGGAACGGTCACCCTCAATGCCATCGACCAGACCCTGCCCCAGATCCTCACGCGTCTCGCCCGCCAGGTGGACATCCGCTTCGAATTCGATGGTGACACCCTGATCGTGATGCCAGACACCCCCGTGCTGCGCACCTACCGGATCGATTACGTCAACCTGAACCGCAGCGTCTCGGGCACCGTTTCCACCAACACCCAGATCGCCACCACCGGCACCGGAAGCACTCTGCAGGGAAGCGGAAACCTGCCAGGCTCAGGCCTTCCCGCAGGGGGTAACGTTTCGGCAACACGCATCGAGAACAGCTCCCGCAACCAGTTCTGGGAATCCGTCGAAAAAAACATCCGTGACATCCTGCGGGAAACCGACAAGATCCTGCCGGAAGGATCAAGCGAAACCCTGATCGAGAACGTGGAGACCAGCGCCAGCACCGGGCCCACATCCACTCCGTCACGCACCGCCGGCAACGAGCAGGGCGTACGGCCGCGCAACAACCGCACGCCAGGAGCCGGCTTGCCGGGTGCAGGGCCCAGCGCAAGCAACAACAGCAGCATCACCGCCATCCACAAGAGCACTTTCCGGGAGGCCGCATCGGTCATAGCCAACAGGGAAACAGGCATCCTGACGGTGCGGGCCACAGGACGCCAGCACGAAAAAGTCCGGGAATTCATTGATCAGGTCATGGAGGCAGCCCGACGCCAGGTGCTGATCGAAGCCACCATTGTCGAAGTCGTCCTCGGAGATGCGTATCAGCAGGGTATCGAATGGAGCCGCCTGCTGCCCAGCGGGACGCGCTACGGGATTACCAGTCCCAGTCTCGGCACCAGTGCCGGCAACGCCATCACCCCATTCAGCCTCGCCTACCAGAGCAGCAACGGTATCGATACAACCGTCAGGCTGCTGGAGAGCTTCGGAACGGTGAAAGTCCTCTCCAGCCCAAAGCTGGCTGTCCTGAACAAC
>NZ_JAQUVG010000034.1 GCF_028693495.1 Zoogloea sp.
GCGAGAGGCAGGCGGACATCACCTCCCGGAAAAAGAAGGTGATGCTTTCATTGGGCAACGGTCCCTCGTTGAGGGACTGGATCCGGCGCAGCACCTGGGCTTCCCGCTCCGGTCGGTAGATGTAGCCGTCATCTCCATACTTCGCCTTGATTTCGCCCACCTGCTGGGCGCACCGGGCCCGCTGGTTGAGCAAGGCCAGCATCTGGGCGTCGATGGTGTCAATCTGCTCACGCACCACGCCCAGTTCCTGCAGCATCCCTTGGTTCATGCCCTCTCCTGAAATCCTGTCGCTCACGCCTTGCGCGCCGCAAAATCCTGCATCAGATCCACCAACGCATCGACACCCTCCAGGGTCATCGCGTTGTAGATGGATGCCCGCATTCCGCCCACCGACTTGTGCCCCTTGAGGCCCGACAGGCGTCTCTCGGCAGCCTCAGCCAGAAACCCGGCATCCAGCGCCGGGTTAGCCAGGGTGAAGGGCACATTCATCCGGGAACGGCAGGACCTCTCGACCGGGTTCCGATAGAAGCCGCCACTGGCCTCGATGGCATCGTAAATCCGCTTGGCCTTCGCGCTGTTGGCCTGCTCCATGGCGGCAAGCCCACCCTGCGCCTTGAGATTCTGAAAGATCAGTCCGGCCAGATAGATGCCAAAAGTGGGCGGAGTGTTGAGCATCGACCCATTTTCGGCCATGGTCGCGTAATTCATGACGCTGGGGGTCATGGCGGAGGCCTTGTCCAGGAGGTCCTCCCGGATGATCACGATGACCAGGCCTGCCGGTCCGATATTCTTCTGCGCACCTGCATAGATCAGCCCGTAACGGGACACATCCATCGGACGGGACAGAATGTGGGAGCTCATGTCAGCCACCAGCGGGACGCCCTCCGGCACGTCCGGCAGGTCGAACATCTCGACGCCATGGATGGTCTCGTTGGTGCACACGTGCAGGTAGGCTGCATGGGGGTCCAGCTTCAGCTCGTCGCCCCGGGGCAGGCGGGTGAATGCAGCAGCCTCGGTGGTCGCCGCCAGGCGCACGTCACCAAATCGCTGGGCCTCCTTGTATGCCTTCTTGGACCAGGATCCTGTCACGATGTAGTCGGCAGAGCGCCCGCCGAGGAGATTCATGGGAATCTGGGCAAACTGCAGGGTCGCCCCTCCCTGCAGAAAGAGCACTTTATAATTGCCCGGAATACCCATCAATTCACGCAGGTCGGCCTCCGCCTGCTGGATGACCCCCGTGAAATCCTTGCCCCGGTGGCTCATCTCCATGATGCCCATGCCAGCGCCGTGCCAATCAAGAAGCTCGTCGCGCACCTGTTCGAGAACCTGGGCCGGCAAGGTGGCGGGGCCCGCCGAAAAATTGTGGATCCGCATCATCTGATTCCTATCCAGCCAGCCAGGCTCAGTCCGCCGGCTGCTCGTCGTTGCCAGCCTCTGCATCGCCGGCATCCTGCTCGTCTTCCTCACCTTCGAGGATTTTCTGTACTCCGGACAGGGTACTCCCCTCGTCCACCGAAATCAGGGTCACACCCTGGGTGGCACGACCCATTTCCCGAATTTCAGATACCCGGGTCCGCACCAGCACGCCCCCGGTGGTGATCAGCATGAGCTGATCCTTGTCAGTCACCAGGGTTGCCGCCACCACCCTGCCATTACGGTCAGAAGTCTGGATTGCGATCATGCCCTTGGTGCCCCGGCCATGGCGAGTGTACTCGGCGATCGGAGTCCGCTTGCCAAAACCGTTTTCGGTGGCCGTCAGCACGCTGGGGGTTTCATCTGCAGCCACCAGCATCGCAATGACGGTCTGACCATCCTCCAGCATCATCCCGCGCACCCCACGCGCCTGACGGCCCATGGGACGCACGTCGTTCTCGCTGAAACGCACCGCCTTGCCGGCATCGGAGAACATCATCACGTCGTGCTGGCCATCGGTGATGGCCACACCCACCAGGTAATCCCCTTCATCCAGGCCAACAGCGATGATGCCGGCCTTGCGGGGGTTCGCAAAATCGGTAAGCGGTGTCTTCTTGACCGTCCCCTGGGCCGTGGCCATGAAGATGAAATGGCCTGCGTCGAACTCCTTGACCGGCAGCACTGCGGTGATCTTCTCACCCTCCAGCAGCGGGAACAGATTGACGATCGGCTTGCCGCGGGAATTGCGAGTCCCCTCGGGAACCTCGTACACCTTGAGCCAGTAAAGACGCCCGCGGCTGGAGAAACACAGGATGTGGTCATGGGTGTTGGCCACGAAGAGCTGGTCGACAAAGTCATCGTCCTTGACCGCAGCCGCCTGCTTGCCGCGCCCCCCCCTCTTCTGAGCCCGGTAGTCGGTGAGCGGCTGACGCTTGAAATAGCCGGTGTGGGACAGGGTGACCACCATGTCCTGCGGTGCAATCAGGTCTTCGATATTGATGTCGGCAGTGTTCATCACCACCTCGGAACGCCGTGGATCCCCGAACTGCTGCTTGATCAGCAGCAGCTCATCGCCAATCATCGCCGTGATCCGCTCCGGCCGGGCGAGGATGTCCAGGAGATCGGCGATGGCAGCCATGACATCCCGGTACTCGGCAACGATCTTGTCCTGCTCAAGGCCGGTCAGACGTTGCAAACGCAGCTCGAGAATGGCCTGAGCCTGAGCGTCGGAGAGGCGATAGCCCTGGGCTGACAGACCAAACTCGGGCGCCAGCCCCTCCGGCCGGTAGCTGTCAGCCACCGACCGCGAGAGCATTTCCTCCACCAGTGCGGAACGCCACTGGCGGGCCATCAGGGCCTTCTTGGCCTCCGGTGGAGTGGGCGCAGCCTTGATCAGGGCAATGATCTCGTCCACATTGGACAGAGCGACAGCCAGACCTTCCAGAATGTGACCACGCTCGCGGGCCTTGCGCAGTTCGAAGATGGTCCGCCGGGTCACCACCTCGCGGCGATGAGCGAGAAAACACTCCAGCATCTGGCGCAAGTTGAGGAGACGCGGCCTGCCATCCACCAGCGCCACCATGTTCATGCCGAAGGAATCCTGAAGCTGAGTCTGCTTGAACAGGTTGTTCAAGACCACGTCCGGGACTTCATTGCGCTTGAGCTCGATGACCATCCGCATGCCCGACTTGTCGGACTCATCGCGGATATCGCTGATGCCTTCGATCTTCTTTTCATTAACCAGCTCGGCGATCTTCTCGATCAGGGTCTTCTTGTTCACCTGATAGGGAATCTCATCGACGATGATCGCCTGACGGTCACCCTTGCCGATGTCCTCAAAGTGGGTTCGGGCACGCATGACCACCCGCCCACGCCCCGTACGATAACCTTCATGGACGCCCGCCAGACCGTAAATCAGGCCTGCAGTGGGAAAGTCGGGGGCGGGAATGATCCTGATCAGTTCCTCGATGGAGACATCCGGCTCCTGGAGGAGAAGCATGCACCCATCCACCACCTCACACAGGTTATGGGGAGGAATGTTCGTGGCCATCCCCACCGCAATGCCGCCGGACCCGTTGATCAGCAAATTGGGAATCCGTGCGGGCAGCACCAGAGGCTCTTTTTCGGAGCCATCATAGTTGGGCCCGAAATCGATGGTTTCCTTTTCAATGTCGGCCAGCAGTTCATGACCGATCTTGGCCATCCGGACCTCGGTGTAACGCATCGCGGCGGCGCTATCACCGTCCACCGAACCGAAGTTACCCTGACCATCGACCAGCATGTAGCGCAGGGAAAAGTCCTGGGCCATGCGCACGATGGTGTCGTATACGGACTGATCTCCGTGAGGGTGATACTTACCGATCACATCCCCAACGATACGGGCGGATTTCTTGTAGGCTTTGTTCCAGTCGTTGCCCAACTCGTGCATCGCAAACAACACGCGACGATGCACGGGCTTGAGACCGTCACGCACATCCGGCAGGGCGCGCCCCACGATCACGCTCATGGCGTAATCCAGGTAGGCGTGACGCATCTCTTCTTCGAGACTGATGGGGAGGGTTTCTTTGGCGAACGGGATCATGGCACCGCGAGAATCGACGATTCGTCGAAAAGACGAAAAGCGTGGAGTCTAACACGGGCCACCCCTTCAAGCCCCGCCCGGGATGCACCAGCGCAGGTGCGCACGCTCAGTCCAGCGGATTGTTGCCCATCTTTTCATATGCTCTAATCAGCCCGCGCCAATACTAATATCCAGCCAGTCAGCGGATTTTACGACACACCATGACACCCACCCCGGTCGACCTGCTCATCGAAGCCCGCTGGATCATTCCTGTCGAGCCCTTCGACACCACCCTGGAGCATCACGCGATCGCCGTTCAGGATGGCTACATTAAAGCCATCCTGCCCATCATGACCGCCCGGGAGCACTACACAGCCAGGGAAACGGTCAGCCTGCCGGATCACATCCTCCTGCCAGGACTGGTCAACCTGCACTGCCACGCGGCCATGACCCTGATGCGCGGCCTCGCCGACGACCTGCCCCTGATGCGCTGGCTGCAGGAAGCCATCTGGCCCGCAGAAAGCCAGCACGCCTCCCATGCCTTCGTCCGGGACGGGAGCCTGCTCGCCGCAGCCGAAATGCTCCGCAGCGGAATCACCACCTGCAATGACATGTATTTCTTCCCGGGGGCCACGGCAGAAGCCTTTGACCGCCTGGGACTGCGTGCCGTACTGGGCATGATCGTTATCGACTTCCCCTCCCAGTACGCCTCTGACGCTGACGACTATCTGCGCAAAGGACTCGCCATCCGGGACACCTGGCGAGATCATCCACGCATCGGCTTTGCCCTGGCACCCCACGCACCCTATACCGTCTCCAACCGCAGCTTCGAGCGGATCGGCGCACTCGCCGAAGAACTGGAACTACCGGTTCATGTCCATATTCATGAAACCCTCACCGAAATAACGGACAGCCTGCGCGACCACGGCCTTCGCCCGATCGCCCGCCTGGACGAACTGGGCCTGCTTGGCCCCCACCTGATTGGCGTGCATGGCGTTCACCTGACTCCGGATGACACCCATCGCCTGGCGCGGAACAACTGCTCCATCGCCCACTGCCCCACATCCAACCTCAAGCTCGCCAGCGGCGCTGCCGCCATCCCCCTGCTGCACGAGCAGCAGATCACCGTCGGGCTTGGAACGGATGGTGCCGCGAGCAACAACCGCCTGGATCTGCTCCGTGAAATGCACCAGGCCAGCCTTCTTGCGAAGCTCACGAGTGGCGACGCATCCGCCCTCCCCGCACACCGGGCACTCCGCATGGCCACCCTTGATGGCGCCCAAGCCCTTGGAATGGAATCAAGAATCGGCTCTTTACGCCCCGGCAAGCTGGCCGACATGACCGCCATACGGGTGGACAACCCTGACGACCTCCCGTGCTTCGACCCTGCCTCACACCTTGTCTTCGTACTGGGACGGCATGCAGTCTCGGCCACCTGGGTAGCAGGAGAACTCCGCATGAAGGACGGAAAACTGTTGCAAATATCCAACACGGAACTACTAGCCATTGGCCGCCTATGGCAAAATAAGCTCCGCCAATGAATTGGATATGCTGCCTGAGTCCATGTTCCACTCATGCAGTCAGGAAGAATCTTCCGGTTCCATCCCTTTGCCTTGCGACGAGGAAAACGATGATCAAACAAGCCAAAAAACAATTGCTGATGGCTGCCGCCATGGCCGCCCTCGGTCTGTCCGCCTCCGCCAGCTTCGCCAAAGACGTCGTCGTGGATACGAAAGGCGAAGTGCCTTACGTGATCGACTCCCGTGCTGTCGTCGCCCGCAGTGGTCACGACCTGTGCTGGCGCACGGGCTACTGGACCCCTGCCGCCGCCGCCAACACCCTGGCTGGCGAATTCCCGGTTGGCTGTGAGTGCGACAAGGATGTCGTGCCCCAGGACAAATGCGTGAAGGCTGCCGCGCCTGCCGCAGCCAAGCCCTCCGCACCGGTAGCAGCCGCCCCCGCCCCGGTGTCCGACAAGATCAAGCTGGCTGCTGACGCCCTGTTCGAATTCGACAAGGCCGTTCTGCTGCCTGCCGGTAAAACCAAGCTCGACGACCTGGCCGCCAAGTCCAAGGGCCTGAAGCTGGAAGTCATTCTCGCCGTCGGCCACACTGACCGCATCGGCAGCGATGTCTACAACCAGAAGCTGTCCCAGAAGCGCGCTGCCGCCGTCAAGGATTACCTGGTCGGCAAGGGTGTTGAAGCCAACCGCGTTTACACCGAAGGCAAGGGCGAAAAGCAGCCCATCACCGGCGACAAGTGCAACAACCTCGGCAAGGAAACCGGCAAGAACAAGAAGCTGGTGGAATGCCTCCAGCCGGACCGTCGCGTGGAAATCGAAGTCATCGGCACCAAATAATAACAGCCGAACTTCTGACCCCGTCAGTTTCAAAAAGCCCTGCCCAGCAGGGCTTTTTGTTTTTTCAGGCGTGGCACTTAGCAATACAATTCGCCTTGAATCATTACACCCGACCACACCATGAACGCTGACCCCGCCGAACTTCAGAAATTCAGTGACCTCGCCCATCGCTGGTGGGATCCCGAATCCGAATTCAAACCCCTGCACCAGATCAATCCCTTGCGTCTCGACTGGATCGACAAAACCGTCCATCTTGACGGCAAGAGTGTGGCGGATGTCGGATGCGGCGGAGGAATCCTGGCCGAATCCATGGCCGCCCGGGGTGCGAACGTCACAGGCATCGATCTCTCCGAAAAAGCGCTCGGAGTTGCACGGCTCCATCTGTACGAAAGCGGTCAGAGCGTGAACTACCGGCACATTTCTGCTGAAGACCTTGCCCGGGAGATGCCAGCTCACTTCGACGCAGTCACCTGCATGGAAATGCTCGAGCATGTACCCGATCCTGCCAGCACCATCCGAGCCTGCGCGACCCTGGTCAAACCTGGCGGTACTGTCTTCTTTTCAACCCTCAATCGCAACCTCAAGTCTTACCTGATGGCAGTGGTAGGCGCTGAGTACGTTCTCCAACTGCTACCCAAAGGCACCCATGAGTACGCAAAATTCATCAAACCCTCTGAACTGGCACGCTACGTAAGGAACGCCGGCCTGGACGTGGAAGAGCTGATCGGCATGACCTACAACCCCTTCAGCCAGGAGTACGCCCTGGGTCAAGATACCGACGTAAACTACCTGATGCGAACCTCCAGGCATGGCTGAGGCCGTATTTTTTGACCTGGACGGAACCCTTGCCGACACCGCTCCCGACCTGGCAAACGCCCTCAATCGACTAAAAGCAGAACACGGCCTGCCCCCGAGCCCCTGCGAGATCCTGCGCCCCCAGGTCTCGAATGGGGTACGCGGCATGCTCGCAAGCGGCTTCGGCCTGACACCCGAAGATTCGGCTTACCCGGCTCTGGCCGCACGCTTTCTGGCCTTGTACGAGGAAGCGCTGTGTGTCCGCACCCAACTCTTTCAGGGAATGGACAACCTCCTGGAAGAACTGGACTCCAGAGGCATTGTCTGGGGTGTGGTTACCAACAAATCCGAGCGTCTGGCGCGTCCCATCATTGAAGCTCTGGGCCTGCAGCGCCGCTGTGCCTGCATTGTGGGAGGCGACACGGCGGCACGCCCCAAACCCTACCCCGACCCCCTTCTGCACGCCTGTGATCAGGCAGGCGTCGAAGCCGTGCGCAGCGCGTATGTAGGCGACGATCTCAGGGACATCCAGGCAGGCCAAGCCGCGGGCATGGTCACGATTGCAGCATCCTATGGCTACCAGGGAAGCGGGCGCCCCATCCATGACTGGAAGGCAGACCACATCATCAAGCATCCGACAGAAATTCTGGCACTCCTCTAAAAAACACCTGCCTGACATGCTATTATCCGGAACGTGTTGAGGTTCATTGGTACTAATCAATGATTCAAGACTTGGGGCCGACCTGGCTTCGACGTGGGTTGCAAAGCAGATCAGGGCATGCCGAGGACCAGTCACCTCGTAAATCAACTGGAAAACTACAAACGCCAACGACGAGCGTTTCGCTCTGGCCGCTTAAGGCCTAAGCCACTGCACTGGTTCGTTCCTGGGCCAGATGGGGTCAAACCCAATGCAGTGTCATTTACAGGAACTAGCAAGGGATCGGGTTACTTGGTCCGGCGCGAAACTCTAGGTGACTCGCCTGTGGTCGGCCTGCCGATCGGCTAAACCCCGGGTTAAATCCAAGTAGTTCGGCTAAGCATGTAGAACTGACTGTAGAGGACTTGCGGACGGGGGTTCGATTCCCCCCGGCTCCACCAACATCTAGTCCGGAGCAATCCGGAACAATGCAACAAGAGGCTGAGAAACCTAAGAAAATCAGGGTTCTCAGCCTTTTTTGCGTCCGTCGCTGTCCAAAACGAACCATTGCAAGCCGGTAGCTGTTGGCGGTAACTTAGACGGTAACAAGCACCGTGGAAGCCAAGTTTATGCCCAGGGCATGACCGCATCGCCACGTTCGGGCGGCAAAAGCCTGTCAAGATCGACTTTGACACCTGCGATGATTGATCGGAGGCCGTCAACAAGGACACTATCGACAGGCACATACGTGGTTTCGTAAGCCTGCACGAGCCCCACCAGGGCGTTCAGCCGCTTCCCATCAGGCGTTTCCAGAGCAGGGGCTGAATCTACGAGCGCGGAGACCTCTTTGAGAGCGTCCCGGTATTCTGCCTCCGTGTGAATCTTGTAGATGGTCATGCTGAACGACCTCTCTCAAGCCTTGACGGTGTTCAAGCGCAGCATCAGCGTCATCAGATGCTGCGGTGACTCCTGGAAGCCGTAGTGCTCGTAGAACTGCTTGGCGCTGTCGTAGCCGGCGCGGGCACCGCTGGTGGGGGTCGATTGCAGCGTCCGGCTGTCCAGAATGGCCGCAGAGGGATGGGGTGTGCGCCCATCGGCCAGGCGCAGCAGCATGCGCAAGTCGTGCACGATGGCCTCGAAACAGCCGGCCTTGAACCAGCGCTGCATCTGCTGATGCACGCGCGACCAGGGCGGCAGATCGTTGGGCAGCATCCGCCACGGACAGCCGGTGCGCACGACGTAGCGAAGTGCGTTAAACACTTCGCGTAGATCGTGCCGGCGCTGGCCGGCATCAAGCGGAAACAGAATCAGGTAAGGCGCGACGAAGGCCCATTCTTCGTCGCTGACATCGGTCGGGTAGGGTTTGCGGTCTGCCATAGACCGCGAATCTTAAGGCTAGGGCATGGTTCAGAACAGGCTCTAAGGTCATCGCGTTCTACACATACCAAAAGAGGCTGTTGTCACCATGAAGCTGTAGCCAGAGCTGCGCGCTGAGTTCATGACCGAAGCAGCACGCATTTGTCACCCACCGAGCGCATACTGACTCGTGCCCCACAACCAAGGAGAACATCATGGGATTTTTCAGCAACATTCTTGCCAAGCTCGGTATCGGTAAAGACGATACCACCGTCCCCGCGACACCGACGGTCACCCCTACAGCGACACCAGCAGCACCGACCACCCCAGCCGCGCCCACCCCCATTGAAGTCGTCGATGTGGTGGCGCAACTGGAGCAGCGCGCGGCCACCAACCCGCAAAAGCTGAACTGGCGAACCTCGATTGTCGACCTGCTGAAGCTCCTGGACATAGACAGCAGCCTGACGGCACGCAAGGCGCTTGCCACCGAACTGAATTGCCCTGCCGGGCTTATGGAGGATTCGGCAAAGATGAACATCTGGCTGCACAAGACCGTGCTGGCTCGCATCGCAGCCAACGGTGGCAACGTACCCAAAGAGCTGCTGGACTGAGCCAGCAACATCACCACTCCAGCAAAGGAGCCGTCACATGCAAATCACCGAGATCCTGGCCCAGATGGGCGGTCTCCAATCCATTGCCAAGGAACTGGGCGTCAGCGAAACCCAGATCAGCAGCGCCGCCGAGGCCCTGGCCCCAGCCATCCTGGGAGGTTTCAAGAAACAGGCGCAGTCACAACCGGGAGGTCTCGAAGGTCTGGGCGGATTGCTGGGGCAACTCGGCGGCAGCGGCCTGCTCGACCAGGTGCTGGGCCCACAGCCCACGGACGTGAACCGTGGCAACGATGTCCTCGGACAGATCTTCGGCTCCAAGGATGTGAGCCGTGCGGTGGCGCAGAACGCAGCGTCTCAGTCGGGTCTGGACCCCTCCTTGCTCAAGAAGATGCTGCCGCTGCTGGCCATGCTGGTCACCGGATACATGGCGAAGCAGGCCGGTGGCGGCACGACCACGGCCCAGCACGCGGGCGACAACCTGGGTGGGGCCCTTGGTGGCTTGCTGGGTGGACTGCTCGGTGGAGGCAGCGGTCAGGCCCCGGCATCCGGCGGGCTCGCCTCCATTCTGGATCTGAACGGCGACGGCAACTCGCTCGACGACATCATGGGCATGATCGGCAAAGTGATGCGCTGACGACGCGGGGGAGCGTTCAGGTAGGGGCACCGACTGGATCGCCAGGGTGCGGGTGTCGGCGCACGCGCCACAGCCACCCGCGCCTTGCGTTCTCCCCCGGCAAGCCCGTCCCGCGCCCTGGGCCGGGGCTGGGCGCTCAGCGCACAGTGGATGCTCCGGCAGGAAGGTTTGCCGATGAGGATGTCCGCCATTCATTTGCCCTCCCAAACACTCCAACCGCATAGATGAGACCCGGTATCATTGCGAGCCTCAAGCGATCAATGGAAATGCGGGCATGGCGAAGGACGACAAGACGCGGCGACTGGCCGGGGGCAGCAGATGGATACTGGCGTTGCCGGTTCTGGCTACGGCGCTGTGGTGGTTCTGGCCCAACACCGGAGAGGCCCCTTCTCCCTCTCTGCCTCCTTCTGGAAAATCCGTCCGCCCCGCCCTGTCCGTCAAAGTCACTGCACCCCAGAAGACTCTCTGGCCGCAGACCGTCACCGCCACCGGCTCGGTGATGGCCTGGCAGGAAGCGGTCATCGGGGCAGAAATCGCAAATTACCGGCTGACAGAGGTGAGTGTGGAGGTGGGCGACACAGTCAAGCGGGGCCAGATGCTGGCCCGCATTGCCAGCGATACGGTCGCCAGCGAGCTGGCTGAGGCCCGGGCAGCCCTGGCCGAGCTGGAAGCAAGTGCTGCAGAAGCCCGCAGCAACGCCACCCGGGCACGGGAGCTCCGGGAACAGGGCTTCTACAGTGCCCAACTGACTACCCAGTATCTCACCGCCGAACACGCCGCAGCCGCCCGCCTGGCCGCCGCCAGGGCGCGCCTGGATGCGGTGCAGCTGCGCATGGACAAAACCCGGGTACTGGCACCGGACGATGGGATCATCTCCGCCCTTACGGCATCAGTGGGCTCCCTGACCCAACCCGGACAGGCACTCTTCCGGCTGATCCGGGGCGGACGCCTGGAGTGGCGGGCCGAAGTGACTTCAGCCGATCTTGCCAGCCTGCGCCCGGGACTTCCGGTACGCGTGAGCGGCCCCACGGGAGCGCCGGTGCTGGGCACGGTGCGGCGTGTCTCACCGAGTGTGGACCCGGCCACCCGGAATGGGCTGGTCTATGTGGATCTACCCCCTTCCACCAGCGGGGCGGAGGTCAAGGCGGGCATGTTCGCCCGCGGTGAATTCGAGCTGGGGCGTACGGAAGCCCTGACCCTGCCCCAATCCGCTGTAGTACAAAGAGAAGGCTTCGCCTATGTGTTCCGCCTGGAGACAGACAGCCGTGTGACACAGGTCAAGGTGCTCACCGGTCGCCGGATGGGTGATCGGGTGGAGATTCTGAACGGGCTGCCCGAATCGGCCCAGGTGGTGGTCAGCGGCGGCGGTTTCCTCGCTGACGGGGACCGGGTTCAGGTTGTTCAGGAAACGCCACGATGAACGTTTCCGCCTGGTCCATCCGCAATCCGATTCCGGCAATCCTGCTGTTTCTGCTGCTGACCCTGGCCGGCCTGATGTCCTTCAAGGCCATGAAGATCCAGCAGTTCATGGACATTGAGCTGCCAACCGTGACGGTGACCGCCAGCCTGCCTGGCGCAGCCCCCGCCCAGATGGAAACGGAGGTGGCCCGCAAGATCGAAAACTCCGTTGCGACGCTGCAAGGCATAAAGCATATCTATACCAAGGTCCAGGATGGAACTGCCACGGTCACGGTGGAGTTCCGCCTGGAAAAACCGCCCCAGGAGGCGGTGGACGACGTCCGGGATGCGGTCTCGCGGATCCGTGCCGACCTGCCTGGCGATCTCAAGGACCCGGTGGTGGCCAAGGTTAACCTGGCGGGCGCTCCGATCCTGACCTACACCGTCGCATCGGCCCGGATGGATGACGAGGCCCTCTCCTGGTTCGTGGACAACACGATCAGCAAGGCCCTGCTGTCGGCCCGGGGCGTGGGCGCCGTCGCCCGGGTCGGCGGCGTTTCCCGGGAGATCCAGGTCGAGCTGGATCCGGCCCGGATGCTCGCCCTCAGGGTCACCGCCGCCGATGTGTCACGGCAATTGCGGCAAATCCAGCAGGAAGCCTCTGGCGGACGCAGTGATGTGGGCGGTAACGAACAGTCGGTGCGTACCATCGGCACGGTGGCGAGCGCTGCCGAACTGGCGGGCATGGACATCGTGCTGTCGGACGGACGCCACGTGCGGCTCGATCAGGTGGCCACCATCACCGACACCGTCGCCGAGCAACGCTCGGCCGCCCTCCTCAACGGGAAACCGGTGGTGGGCTTCGAGATCACCCGCAGCCGGGGCGCTGGCGAGGTGGAGGTCGCCGAAGCCGTGGGCAGAGTGCTGCAGCGACTCCAGGCCGAGCACCCGGACATCGAGATCACCGAGGCCTTCAATTTCGTCGACCCGGTCATCGAGAATTACGAGGGCTCGATGAAGCTGCTGCTGGAGGGTGCCGTGCTCGCCGTGCTGGTGGTCTGGCTGTTCCTGCGGGACGGCAGGGCAACCTTCGTCGCCGCAGCAGCGCTGCCCCTGTCCGCCATTCCCACCTTCGCCGTGATCTACCTGATGGGCTTCACCCTCAACGTGGTCACCCTGCTGTCCATGTCCCTGGTAGTAGGCATCCTGGTGGACGACGCCATCGTCGAGATCGAGAACATCATGCGCCACCTGCGCATGGGCAAGACACCTTACCAGGCCGCCATGGAGGCTGCCGACGAGATCGGCCTGGCGGTGATCGCCACCACCTTCACCTTGATCGCCGTCTTCCTGCCCACCGCCTTCATGAGCGGAGTCGCCGGCAAGTTCTTCGTGCAGTTCGGGTGGACCGCCGCCATTGCGGTTCTTTTCTCGCTGGTGGTGGCGCGGATGCTGACTCCGATGATGGCCGCATACCTGCTGCGTCCGGTGGCCATCCATCCGACCCCCCGCTGGCTCTCGATATACGAACGCTGGGCCGCCTGGTGCCTGCACCATCGCCTGCTGACGATGCTGGGCGCCGCCATCTTTTTCTTCGGATCCTTCACCCTGGTCCCCCTGCTGCCCAAGGGCTTCCTGCCCCCTGACGATCTCTCCCAGACCCAGATTCACCTGGCCCTTCCACCCGGAGCCGCTTTCCACGACACCCTGGCAGCCGCTGAGCAGGCCCGTCACATTGCCGCAGCCCATCCCCACGTAAAGCTGATCTACACCGCCGTGGGTGGCGGCAAGGCGGGCAGCGACCCCTTCGCCCCCAGCGG
The DNA here is from genome assembly GCF_028693495.1 of Zoogloea sp. Taxonomy (GTDB): domain Bacteria; phylum Pseudomonadota; class Gammaproteobacteria; order Burkholderiales; family Rhodocyclaceae; genus Zoogloea. The sequence goes on from NZ_JAQUVG010000034.1 coordinate 13,584, forward strand.
TGCCGCTGAGGTCCGCAAGGCCACCCTGACCCTCAACCTCACCCTCCGCCAGGATCGGCCCGGCTTGACCAAACAGGATATCGAAGGAGAATTGCGACAGGCGCTGACCACCCTCCCGGGCGTTCAGGTCAAGGTTGGCCTGGGGGCTGCCAATGAAAAATACATTCTGGTGCTCGCCAGTGAAGATGGCCCCGTCCTGGCCGATCACGCCCGCCGGGTGGAGCGGGAGCTGCGGGGAATTCCCGGCATCGGGAACGTCACCACAACAGCCAGCCTGGTACGCCCCGAACTGGTCATTCGCCCGGACTTCGCCCGCATGGCAGATCAGGGGGTCACCTCGGCCGCAATTGCCGACACCCTGCGCATCGCCACCGCCGGGGACTATGAGCAGAACCTGGCCAAGCTCAACCTCACCCAGCGTCAGGTTCCCATTGTCGTCAAGCTGCCCCCCGAAGCCCGTACCGACCTGGCGCTCCTGCGCCAGCTCAGCGTGCCTGGCCGCCATGGACCGGTGATGCTCGCCAATATCGCCCAGATCTCCATCGAAGGGGGGCCGGCCGAGATCGACCGCTACGACCGGCTGCGCAACATCAACTTCGAGATCGAGCTGAATGGGCAGCCCCTGGGCGAAGTGGAAGCCGCCGCCCTCGCCCTGCCCAGCCTGCAGAACCTGCCCCCCGGCGTGATCCAGACCACCGTCGGCGACGCCGAGGCCATGGGCGAGCTGTTCGGCAGCTTCGCCCTGGCCATGGCTACGGGAGTCCTGTGCATTTACGTGGTGCTGGTGCTGCTCTTCAAGGACTTTGTCCAGCCCGTGACCATCCTGGCGGCACTGGTGCTGTCGGTACCCGGCGCCTTCCTGGCCCTGTTCGTGACCCAGAAAGCCCTCTCCATGCCCTCGATGATCGGTCTGATCATGCTGATGGGGATCGCCACCAAAAACTCCATCCTGCTCATCGACTACGTGATTCTGGCCCGTCGGGAGCACGGACTGGACCGCTGGAGCGCCCTGATCGACGCCTGCCGCAAGCGGGCCCGCCCGATCATCATGACCACCGTGGCGATGGGGGCCGGCATGATGCCCATCGCCCTGGGGATTGGCGTGGACCCCAGCTTCCGGGCCCCGATGGCGATCGTCGTGATCGGCGGGCTGATCACCTCCACCTTCCTGAGCCTGCTGGTGATCCCCGTACTTTTCAGTTACGTGGATGACCTGATCATCACGCTACGGCGGAAGGCCTGACGGGCAACCGATGCCCATCGGGGGGCACGGTCCGTGAATCGGACGAAGCACTCTTGATCACCGTCTGAAAATAAAAGCGGCACGTCTGCCTGTGCGCAGACGTGCCGCTTTTGCGGGAAACGCGACCTGAGCGGCGCGCTTGCCGGATTACTTGCTGTTGTGCAGCTTGAATACCCACACGGAACCGCCCTGCTCCAGGAAGTTCACGCGACGGGCCACATCACCGCCCCACAGGGGAACCGCGCCGCCCCAGCCGGACACCACAGCCACGTACTGCTCTCCGCCCTCCATCCAGGTCACCGGGGGAGCCACCACGCCGGAGCCGGTCTGGAAGGACCAGACTTCCTTGCCGGTCTTGGCATCCAGCGCCTTCAGGTAGCCCTCGGGGGTACCGTAGAAGGTCAGGTTGCCACCAGTGGTCAGCACGCCGCCCCACAAGGGTGCAAAGTTCTTGTTTTCCCAGACGATCTTGCCGGTAACGGGGTCGACCGCACGGAGGGATCCGATGTGGTCGTCGTGCAGGGCCTTGATGGTGAAACCTGCCCCAAGATAGGCTGCGCCACGCTTGTAGGAGATGGGCTCGTTCCAGATGTCCATGCCCCACTCATTGGCGGGCACGTAGAACAGACCGGTCTTCGGGCTGTAAGCGATCTGTTGCTGGTTCTTGCCACCCAGGAAGGACGGAGCGGCAAAGACGCTCTTGCCCTTCTTGCCGTCGGCGCCGGCAGCCGGATCGCCCGGACGGTTGTCATCCACATAGTTGGGACGACCGGTAGCCAGATCAAAACCGGTGGCCCAGGTGATCTGCTTGACGAACGGGAAGATGTTCAGCGGCTTGCCGTTGGTCCGGTCGAGGACGAAGAAGAAACCATTGCGGTCTGCCTTGCCCCCCGCCTTGATGATCTTGCCGGTTTTCGGATCCTTGTAATCGAAGGAGACGAATTCGTTCACACCGTCAAAATCCCAACCATCGTGGGGGGTGGTCTGGTAATGCCAGACGATCTTGCCGGTTTCCGGCTCCAGGGCCACCGTGGCAGAGGAGAACAGGTTGTCACCAGGGCGCAGATGGCTGTTCCAGGGAGACGGATTGCCGGTACCTGCAAAAATCAGGTTGGTCTCCGGATCGTAGGTGGCACCGTTCCAGGTGGCGGCCCCGCCGGTCTTCCACAGATCACCGCTCCAGGTAGCGTTGGTGGTGCCGGAGATGCCGTTTTCAACTTTCTCGCCGTTGACCCACTTGTAGCCCATGTGACCTTCCACGGTCGGGCGCATCCACACCATCTTGCCGGTCTTCGCATCGCGGGCCTCCATCCGGCCCTGCACGCCGAACTCGCCGCCGGAGACACCGGTGATGACCATGCCCTTGACGATCAGCGGGGCTGCCGTGGCCGAGTAGCCAGCGGCGTAGTCGTCAATCTTGTCTTTCCACACCACTTTGCCGGTGTCCTTGTTCAGGGCCACGAGCTGGGCATCGAGGGTAGCGAAGATCACCAGATCGCCATACAGGGCCGCACCGCGGTTGACCACGTCACAACAGGGCATGATGCCTTCGGGCAGCCGGTGCTCGTACTTCCACAGCTTCTTGCCGGTCTTGGCGTCCAGGGCAAAGATGCGGCTGTAGGAAGCCGTCACGAACATCTTGCCATCGTGAATCAGGGGCTGGGATTCCTGACCACGCTGCTTTTCACCGCCGAAGGAGAAGGACCAGACCGGCACCAGGTTCTTGACGGTCTTGGTGTTGATCGTATCCAGCGCACTGTAACGCTGCCCCTGCTGGCCCAGGCCAAAATGGACGACATCACCGGTGGTGAGTGCGTCATTGGCAATATCGGCGTCAGTCACGCCCTTCGCCTGGGCAGTCCCGGCAATCATCAGGGCGGCTGCGATTGCAGAAACCGCGAACGATTTTTTCATTGTTTTGCTCCTTTGGATCATTGAGTGTCTCCTGCGAGAGAGAGTGCTTAAGCACGCTCCGGGACAGCCACCTCCCGGCCCAACCGAAGCGTGCAGCACTCCCGGTCCGCAAGAGGTGTGCCACCGGAAGCAGCAAAAACAACAAAAAAATCGTGGTCAGGAAAATTTCCCGGCAACAAAGGGGATTCCGCCCGCCTCCCCTGTCCCTACGTGCCCGCACACCAGGCATTTGGCTGCCTCCAGGGTCGCAGCGCTGCTTCATTCCTCATCAGCTGCTCCAGCCTGGAGCAGCCCGAAGCAGGACAGGACACACTCCACCCCGTCCATTCTGACAAAAGGCCTGCAAACCGGGGCTTCGTGGTGCTGGACAGGTTTGGCACAGCTCTTGCCAAGTGATTCCCATGATCAGAGCAGGCCGCCGTTGAGCAGGCCGCCACAAGGAGACAAGATGAAGATGTTTCGCACCCTCGCTGCGCTTGCCATGCTGCTCGCCGGGAACCTCGCCCTCGGTGCCCCGAAGGCAAAACCAGCCGGCGACCCTCTCGATTCGCCCCGCTGGACGGACATGCGCAAGGAGATGTTTCCCGCCAAGGCCCGGGTGGTCTTCGACGACCGGGTCAAGGTGACAGCGCCCCTCACTGCCGAAAATCCGATGAACGTGCCGGTCAGCGTGGATGCAAGTGCCCTCACTGATGTGCGTGAGGTGCTGGTCTTCGCAGACTTCAACCCCATCGTCCGGATCGTCCGCTTCGAACCCCAGGGCGCACACCCGGGCCTGGGCTTCCGGATCAAGCTCCAGCAATCCACCCCGGTACGGGCAGCGGTCAGGACCGGTGACGGCACCTGGCGCATCGGTGGCACCTGGGTGAATACCACCGGGGGCGGTTGCACCCTGCCCTCCGCCGGCAGCAGCTCCCCCGAGTGGCAGAAGCGTCTTGGCGAGGTGAGCAGCAGGGTCTGGGAACGCAAGGAGGGAGGTGAACGGATCCGCCTGCGCGTCATCCATCCCATCGACACCGGCCTCGCACCCGGCATCCCCGCGTTCTTCCTCCAGGAGTTGAACCTGGCTGACCAGACCGGAAGGCCCCTGATGCACGTGGAAGGATATGAACCCCTGGCCGAGAACCCGGTGTTTACCCTCGACATCCCCGCTGAGCGCGCATCCGCAGCCTATCGGGTGAGTGGACGGGACAATAACGGCAACACCCTCTCCGCAGAGGTGGACAAATGAAGAACGCACCTGCCCTGCTCTCCCACGGCACCCGCAGCCTGATCGCGCTGCTGGCCCTGGGCTGGACCCTGCTGCTCGGCGCCGCCGACCAGGACTACGGCCTCGCCCCGCAGCCCATCGCCGACAACACCTGGGTGCTGGTGGGGCGCAGCGAGGATTTCAGCTTCACCAACGGCGGCAACATTGTGAACGCGGCCTTCATCGTGACCCGGGACGGGGTGGTGGTGATCGACAGCGGCCCTTCCCTGGCATACGGCCAGCAGCTACGCCGGGCCATTGCCCGGATCACCGACCAGCCGGTCAAGTGGGTCATCAACACCCATCACCACCCGGACCACTTCCTCGGCAATCAGGCCTTTGACGCCGCCACGCTGGCCGCATTGCCGGGCACCATCAAGGGGATCCAGAGCGAAGGCGGGGCCTTCAATGAAAACATGTTCCGTCTCGCCGGCGACTGGATGGCGGGTACCGAACCGGTGGCTCCAGGCCGTGCGCTCGCTGCCGGCCCCCTGGAGATCGGCGGGCATCACCTCGAGCTGATCGCCCTGGACGGTCACACGGAGGCCGACCTGGTCATCCTGGACAGGACGACAGGCGTACTGTTTGCCGGAGATCTGGTCTTCCATGACCGGGCTCCCACCACGCCCCACGCGGACATTGCCCGCTGGCAGGCCAGCCTCTCTCAACTGGGAAAGCTCTCCTTCAAGACCCTCGTCCCTGGCCACGGCCCGGTCAGCGCCGGTCCGGCACCGATCCGCCAGACCAGTGCCTGGCTTGCCTGGCTCGACAACACCCTGCGACAGGCCGCCGACAACGGCCTGGACATGACCGAAGTGCTGGCCCTGCCCATGGCGCCCGAGTTCCGCAAGCTGGCAATCTCCCAAGCGGAATACCATCGCTCCGTGGGACACCTTTACCCCGCTTACGAGCTCAAGGCCCTGAGCGGCGGGCGCCGGGGGAAATGAGCCTGGCCATGGTGCTGAGTCTTCCTCCCCTCCTCAGTGAATCCCCCCGGCGGCTGCCCCGGCCCTTGCTCTGGGCCCTCAGCACATCCGTGGGGCTCCACGGACTGGCCTTGCTGTGGCAGTCACAGGCACCCGCGGCCCCCTTCCCGGACGCGGCACAGACGACCCTCCGGGTGATGCTGCTGACCCAGCAAGAACAACCGGCACTGCAGCCTCCCAACCCGGCGGCGACATCCTCTGTGCGCCCTGGCACAGCGGTGGCTCCCATGCCCGGGCGTGAGCCTCCTCGAGCCCGGACGATGATGACCCGCACCCAATCCGATGCGCAGACCACCGCCATCCGGCCCACTGCGCCCACCATTGCCGCAACGCCCTCCCCGGAAGCCGCTCCGCCCCCGGCTGCAGGGCAAGCCCCTACGTCCCCGCTTGTCGCGCAAGCTCCCGCCCGCCCAGAAACCGTCCCCGACACCCCCCGGGCTGAAGAGGCTCCTGACCCTGCCCTGCTGGAACGCTACGGGCGGAGTCTCTCCAAGCTCCTGGCCCTCCATCAGCAATACCCCCGGCTGGCCGCCCTTCGCGGCTGGGAGGGAGAGGTGCAGCTGCGCCTGACCATTGCCCGCAAAGGCAACATCATCGCCACCCAGGTCATGCGCTCGAGCGGATACGAGGTGCTCGACCAGAGCGCCATCCAGCTCGTCGCCAGTGCCGGCCCCCTCCCTCGCCCCCCGGAAGCCCTGCAAAACCGGGAACTGCAAATCATCGTGCCCGTGTTCTTCAAGCTGGAGAAGGCCAGTTGAGCGCCGGCCTCCCCACCCTGACCCACGACCAGGGCGGCCGGTCCCTGCGCTTGCGGGTCAGCCTGGTTCTGACAACCCTGGCCGCCGTGCTGGTGTGCTCCAGCGCCCTGCTGTGGCTGAGGGATGCACGTACCGCCATCACCGAAGAGGTCATCGCAGCCCACCGGGTGGCGGCCCAATGGCTGAACGTCTCGGCCCAAGGCACCGCTGCAGGGGATCCGGCCTGGACCGAAGAGCGCCTCATCGCCCACCTGGGCGCCGTGGGCCGCATCCGCGCCCATCACCTGGAAGCCCGGGACCCACACGGACGACTGCTCTACCGCTCCCCCCCAAGCGCCTACAAGGCTGGCCGCCAGGCACCGGACTGGTTTGCCGGGTGGCTGGAGCCAGGCATCCCCTCCCTCACCTTCCATGCGGGGAAGCTCACCCTGGTGCTGGCACCTGATCCCTCCCGTGCCATTCTGGATCTGTGGGACGACCTCAACGCCGCGGCTGGCCGCGCCCTGCTGGCCCTGACCGGCCTGTTCGCCGGCTGCTGGTTCGCCATCGGCAGGGCACTGGCGCCCTTGGGCAGCGTGATGGCAGCGCTGGATCGTACCGGCCAGGGGTGTTTCGATACCCGTCTGCCGGAAAACGGTCCCCCCGAGCTGGCCCGCGTCGCGGCCGCCTTCAACGGCATGGCCATCCGCCTGACCCAGGCAGTGGCCGACAACGCCCGGCTGGCTCAGGACCAGGCCATCGCACGCACCATCACCGAGCGCCTGGAAGCAGATCGCCAGGCCATCGCCCGGGACCTCCACGACGAGCTGGGCCAGAGCATCACTGCTGTCGCGGCCCTGGCAGGCGCCATCGTTCAGCGCACCGCCGATAACCCGGCCCTTCGCCACAGCGCCGAAGTGATCCGGGACGTGGCATCGCGCATGCAAGGGGACGTCCGGGCCCTGCTGACCCGCCTTCACCCTCCCGCCCGCAATCGGGAGGACACCCTGGACGACGCGGTGCGCAGCTACCTGAATACCTGGAACCAGCGCCACCCCGACATCACGCTCCAGACGGAACTGTTCGCCGGACCGCAACCCCTGCCCGATGAGCTGACCCTGACCACCCTGCGGATCGTCCAGGAGTCCTGCACCAACGTGATCCGCCACGCCCAGGCGAGCAAACTGCAGGTCCGGCTCCTCCGGGAAGGGGGAGCCCTCGACATCGAGATCACCGATAACGGACGCGGCCTCCAGCCCACGCCGGGCCAGGCCGGATTCGGGCTGGCCGGAATGCGGGAGCGGGTCACCGCACTGGCAGGCAGGCTGGAAATCAGCAGCCCGGTCTGGGGCGGTACCCGGATCCACGCCCGCATGCCCATCACGATCCCCGCACCGGAGACCGAGCCATCATGACATCCTCTCTCGCCCACCTGACCCTTGTTCTCGCCGACGACCACGCCATCGTGCGCATGGGCTTCCGACTCCTGCTCGAAGGGGTGGGCGCCCGGGTGATCGCCGAAGCCGACAGCGGAGAAGCCGCGCAGCAATTGATGGGCCAGCTTGATCCGGACGTATTGATGATGGACCTGTCGATGCCCGGCTGCGGCGGCCTGGCCGCCCTGGAACGGATCATGGCGAGGAAACCCGCCCAGAAGGTCCTGATCGCCTCGGCTCACGGCGACGCGATCACTGCCGAACGGGCCCTCAAGGCTGGGGCTGCCGGCTATCTGTGCAAGCGCAGTCCGCCGGACGAACTCCTCCGGGCAGTGGGTCTGGTGGCGGCAGGCCAGCGCTACATCGATCCGGAAGTGATCAGCGCCCTCCAGCGCGCCGACCGACCGGAGCACCCGGCCGAAGCCCTCACCGACAAGGAGTTCAACGTCTTCCTGCAACTGGCTCAGGGCCGCTCGGTGGTCGAGGTGGCCGAGAGCTTTCACCTCAGCCCCAACACCATAGGCACGCACCTCTATCACATCAAGCAGAAACTGGGCATCCAGAACATGGCCGAACTGGCCATGACCGCCGTGCGCTCGGGCCTGATCGAAGTCTGAGGCCAGCCGTCGAGGCACGCTAGAGCATGTCCCAGATCAATCTGCCGATCAGCAGCAACACCACGACCAGGAAAGCCTTGCGGACGAAGCCTGCCCCCCTGTGCAGGGCCAGCCAGGTCCCCACCCAGGCACCCACCAGGTTACAGACGCCCATGACCAGGCCGATCTTCCACAGCAAGGGAGCGTAGCCGGCAAAGAAGGCGATGGCCGAGGCATTGGTGGCCACATTGAGAAGCTTGGCGCTGGCGGACGCCTGCAGGAAATCCATGCCGAACAGGCGTACGAAACCGAACATCAGGAAGCTGCCTGTGCCGGGGCCGAAGAAGCCGTCATAGACCCCGATCAGGCCGCCGAAGAGCATTGCCTTCCAGCGGTCGGATGGTTGTAACGCCCGGGTCACCGTCTGTCCGAAATCCTTGCGGCGGAAGGTATAGATGGCCACAGCCAGCATCACCACCACCACCAGGGGACGCATGGCCTCCCGGGGCAGCCAGACCACGATCGCGGCCCCCACCCAGGCCCCTCCCAGCGCCGCCAGCGCCGCCGGCAGCACCACAAACCAGGGGAGCGTCACCGCCCGGGCGTAGCGCCACAGGGCCGCGCTGGTACCGGCAATGCTGGAGAGCTTGTTGGTGCCGAACAGGGTGGGAATGGCCACCTGGGGAAAATGGTTCAGCAGGGCCGGGATCTGGATCAGGCCGCCGCCACCGACCACCGCATCCACCATCCCGGCAAAGAAGGCAATGGCCCCCAGAAAGAGAAAATCGAACATAGCGGCCGCAAGGATAGACCCAGCCTATCCAGACCGGGCAAAGGCAACCTTCTTGAGGACTGGGAGGGATCGGCAATCTCAGGCTGCAGGAGGCGGCTCGAACGCAAGAGAAAGGAACCGCCGGACACTCACAAGAGCCGGAAGCGCGCGCGCCCACTCATCCAGCTCTTTCCACCTGGCCTGCCCTTCAAGCACGGGGCAAGGCAAGATCGCTCCGGCGACATGCCTCCCTCCCGGGAGCACCATAACAATGGGCCGCTCGCGCGGCCCGTCGGAAATACCCGGAGCAGCAGCCGGTCAGCGCTTGGGCACCATGATCTCGGCTTCACCTTCGAGCACCACCTTGCCCTTCACCGTGCACACGGTGTCGAACTTGGCCTTGCGCTTTTCCGGAGTGAGCTCCTTGATGGTGCAGCGCACGGTGACCGTATCACCGATCTTGACCGGAGCCTTGAACTTCAAGGTCTGGGACAGATAGATGCAGCCCGGGCCAGGCAACTTCATGCCGAACACGGTGGAGATGAAACCCGCCGACAGCATGCCGTGGGCAATCCGGCCGCCGAACATGGTGGACTCGGCCAGTTCCTGGTTGATATGCACCGGATTGAAATCACCGGTCACCCCGGCGAAAGCCAGGATGTCCGCCTCGGTGACGGTGCGGGCATAGACGGCACTCTGGCCGAGGGAGAGTTCTTCGTATTGATAGCCGTAGTACTCGTCAAAATTCTGCTGATCGCTCATATCTGTTCCCTTCTGCTTCACTTGCTCTGGTTGTTGTCTGCTTATCACTGGAACGCGCTGCCGGACACCCTGACTCCGTGGGCTCTGACATGCCCTGTCAGCTTACCCCAATCTGATTACAGATTCCGCACGTGCAGGCTCAAGGGCCATGCCATCGCCTAAAATGGCAACTTACCTAGTCCGAGCCACTTCCCTCCAATGCCCCGCCGCCCTCCATCGCCGTCCTCTCCCGCCCCACGCCCAATCTACACGGTGGAGGCTCTACGAGCCGTGGAAGCCCTGGCCATTCCGGGCGCCGCCCCCCCCCTGATGGAGCGGGCCGGACAGGCGGCCGCCGAACTGGCCCTGGCCCTGCTGGAACCAGGCGCTCCGGTGCTGGTAGCCTGCGGCCCGGGCAACAACGGCGGCGACGGTTTCGTGATGGCACGGCTGCTACACGCCGCCGGCCATCCCGTGGACGTACTCTGTGCCGCCGATCCGGCCCGGCTGCCCGCCGATGCCGCCGCCGCCCGGGAGGCCTGGCAGAAAGCGGGCGGCAGGATCTGGTCCGCATGGCCCGCTGCTCCTTCTGGCGGCTGGGGCATGGTGGTGGACGCCCTGTTCGGCATCGGCCTGCAGCGTCCCCTGGAAGGGCTGTATGCAGACTGGATCACGCGCCTCAACGACGCCTCCGGGTGGCGACTGGCCCTGGACATCCCGAGTGGACTGGATGGCAACCGGGGCTGCCGCCTGGGGCCCTGCTTCCAGGCCGACCACACACTCACCTTCATTGCCCTCAAGCCAGGACTGCTGACCCTGGACGGTCCGGACCAGTGCGGCGAGTTGCACCTGGCACCCCTCGGCCTCGACCCGGAGGGCTTGGCACCGCCCTCTGCCTGGGAAATCCGTCCGGCCCTCTTCTCGGCCAGCCTTCAGCCCCGGCAGCGCAACAGCCACAAGGGAAGTTACGGGGACGTGGCAGTGATCGGCGGCGCCCCCGGCATGGTGGGCGCCGCCCTGCTGGCCGGGCGCGCCGCCGCCTGGCTGGGGGCGGGCCGGGTGCTGGTCGGTCTGCAGGATGCTGCGGCCCTGGCCGTGGACCTGCTGCGACCCGAGCTCATGTTCCGTCCGGCGGCGACCCTGCTGGAACAGCCGGGCATCGCCGCCCTGGCCGTGGGTCCCGGGCTGGGGCAGTCCGCAGGTGCGCTTGCCCTGCTCCGCCGGGCCGTGGCCACCCCAACGCCCCTGCTGCTGGATGCGGACGCCCTCAACCTGGTCGCCGCCGACGGAGGACTGCAGGAGGCCCTGCCCCATCGCGGGCACCCCACCCTGCTCACCCCCCATCCGGCCGAAGCCGGTCGTCTGCTGGGCATTTCCACTGCCACCGTCCAGGCCGGCCGGGTGGACGTCTGCAAGACGCTTGCACACCGCTTTCAGGCGTGGGTGGTCCTCAAGGGCTGCGGAAGCATCATCGCAGGACCGGAAGGCGAGTGGTGGATCAATGGGACTGGCAACCCGGCCATGGCTACGGCCGGCATGGGCGACGTCCTGAGTGGCCTGACGGCCGCCCTCCTCGCCCGGGGCTGGACACCCCGGGATGCCCTGCTGGCGGGCGTGCATCTCCATGGGGCAGCCGGCGACCTGTTGCAGACCCGGCTGGGGCTGGACTGCGGCCTGCTGGCGGATGAACTGGCCGCAGCAGCCCGGACGGTCTTCAACGACTGGGTCCAGAGACGGAAGCCTGCTCCGTGAGCCATCGACGGCGACCAACCCTGCCCGCCCTGAACGGCGGGCCCCTGAACCCACCGGGGCCAATCCAGGACGCCGAAAAGGCGCCCGGGCACACTCCGCACTGCGGCCTCCACCCAGAACACGCAGCAAACGGGGGAGCCACCTTCTTGTTCAGCCTCGGCCAATGAACGCACCCCAGCGCCCCTTGCGGGGGATCGGCCTGGCCATGATCGCGCTGGTGCTGTTCGTCACCCTGGACGTCACTGCCAAGCATCTGAGCAACCGCTTCCCCGTTCCCCTGCTGATCTGGGCCCGCTACACGGTCCATCTGCTGCTGATGGTGGTGATTCTCGGCCCCCGCCTGGGCCGGCGTCTGATCGCAACCCGGCGCCCCCTGGCCCACACGATGCGAGCTCTCCTGCTGCTCTGCACCAGCCTGTTCGGGCTGAGCGCCTTTCAGCGCATGCCCCTGGCCGAGGCCACTGCCATCATTTTCGCGTCACCGGTGATCGTGGTCCTGCTGGCCCGACCGATGCTGGGGGAGTCCATCGGCAGGCTGCGGCAGATCGCCGTGGCCCTCGGCTTCGGCGGGGTGTTGCTGGTAGCCAGGCCAGGCAGCGGACTGGTCCTCGAGGGGGTCCTGTACGCCCTGGCATGCGCCCTGATGTACGCCCTCTACCAGATCCAGACCCGGAAGCTGAGCCCCACCGAAAGCCCGGCGACCCTGCTGTTTCACACCGCCCTCACGGGCAGCCTGTTGATGAGCTGTGCGCTGCCGTGGATGGACAGCGATGTTGCCCTGCAGGGCCTGGACCCTGTCCTGTTCGCCGCCATGGGCGCTCTGGCAGCCATCGCCCACTTTCTGCTGACCCATGCATTCAGGGATGCGCCAGCCTCCCTCCTGTCACCCATGCTCTACATGCAGCTGGTGTGGGCGGCGCTGTTCGGGTGGCTCTTCTTCGGCCAGACCCCCGATGGCATCGGCGCCATCGGGATGGGCGTGATCGGGGTGGCGGGCGTGCTGATCGCCCTCGACGGTCACCGCCTGAGCCGCCAGCGCACCTGAAATCCACGCACCCTCAACGGGCGCTCAAAGCGTCCACCGCAGGCGGATAGCCTGCCCGTGCCGCCGATCTCAACAACCCCAGGGCCTCCTCCGGATCGCGGCGCTGCCCGGCCCCGGTCTCCAGCATGACCGCCAGCGCATACTGGGCCTCCGGGTCCAGGGCCTCGGCTGCCCGGCGGAACAGCCTTGCCGCCTCGGCCAGATCCCGGGACACGCCCCTGCCCGCCTCATGGAGCCAGGCCAACCGGGTCCACCCGCGAGGATCTCCCGCCTCTGCCAAGGCACGATAGGCAGCCGCCGCCTCCATCAGACTACCGTCAGCCTCAAGACGCCGGGCCTGGGCCAATTCCCGGTCCCGCTCGCTGAGAGGCTGGGCGCTCCCCTCCAGCAGCGCCAGCTGAGTCAGGGCTTCCTCGTCCCCCAGGTCCGTGGCAGCCTTGAGCCACTGGCGTGCCGCAGCCAGATCCCGGGAGCCGAGACGCCCGCTCTGGAGGGCAATTCCCAGGCGCAGGGCCGCATTCCGGCTGCCGGCCCGGGCCGCCTGCTCATAGCGCCGGCGGGCCTCCGGGCCGTCACGGGGCTCCCCCAGGCCATCCTCGGCCAGAATCCCCAGATTGAACCAGGCCTCCCCCATGCCCCGCTCCGCCAGCGCCGTCCAGATCTGGCGGGCCTCGGCATAGTGGGCCATCTTGAACTCCGCATAGCCCTTGTAGAGGCCAATCGCCGGGCGGCGGACCAGCTCCGCAAGATCGTCCTGACCGAGCATTTCAGCCGGGGCGGACAGAGACATGAGCAGCAGCAGAGCCAGCGGAGCAAGGCGCGAAGCTAGACGGGGCATCGGAATCTCCTGGTTCTTTTAGTCATCCGGTGAGTCACACCGGTCAGCATCCCGCAGGATACCACAGCCTGGGGTCTTCCCCAATGACGGCTGTCGAAATTCTTTACACTCACCGGGGCCTTGGGTATAGTCGCCGAATGCCTATCAAAAAGACGATCCTCGGCTTTTTAGTAGCGACCGCGTGTTCCGGCGTGGTCCTCGCATCGGAGCAGCAAGACCCGGCCGATGACGACGGCCTCCCTCAGCCCTCCGTGTTCGAACGTTACACCGGATCCATGCGCGCCCTGCTGAACCAAAGCCTCAACTTTCTGGGCGTGCCGTATCGCCTTGGAGGCACGAGCCCACTCACCGGTTTTGACTGCAGCGGTTTCGTAGGCAAGGTTTTCGCCGACGCGCTGGGCCTGGGTCTGCCCCGCACGGCCGCTGAAATGTCCCAGATGGGTGAGCAGGTCAAGGTCCATGAACTCAAGCCCGGTGATCTGGTTTTCTTCAACACCATGCGCCGCGCCTTCTCCCATGTGGGTATCTATGTGGGCAACAATCAGTTCATACACGCCCCCTCCACCGGCGGCGTGGTTCGCGTGGAAGACATGCGGATCGGTTACTGGGCTACCCGTTACGACGGTGCCCGCCGGATTCTGCCCGGAATGGCCCCTCGCCAGACCCAGAGCAACTGAGCATCTGACTTTGGCCCGGACTTCCGGGCCTTTGTTTTTTCCTTTCCTCCCTCCGCCACCATGATTCCCTGGCTCGGAGACACTCCTGCCTTCCCACCCACGACCCTTGCCCTCCGAAACCCCAACGGGTTGCTGGCGGCAGGGGGAGCCCTGACGCCCGACTGGCTGCTCGCCGCCTACAAGGCAGGCATCTTCCCCTGGTTCAACGAAGGCGAACCGATCCTGTGGTGGAGCCCCGATCCCCGGCTGGTGGTGTTTCCGGACCAGGTCCGGATAACCCGCTCCCTGCGCAAGACGCTGCGTAACGCCCGCTACGAGGTACGCCTGGACTCCGCCTTCGCCCAGGTCATCCAGGCCTGTGCAGAACCTCGCAGCCACGGGGCTGGCACCTGGATCACGGAAGACATTCAGGCAGCCTATATCCGCATGCATGAACTGGGCCATGCCCATTCCGTCGAGACCTGGATGGACGGGGAACTGGTAGGCGGACTCTACGGCATGGCCCTGGGCCGGGTCTTCTATGGGGAGTCCATGTTCAGCCGGCGCACCGACGCCTCAAAGATCGCCTTTGCCCACCTGACGCGCTTCCTTGAGCTACGGAATTTCGCCGTGCTAGATTGTCAGATGACTACCGGCCACCTCCAATCCCTCGGAGGCCGGGAAATCCCCCGGGAAGCCTTCGTGCAGATGCTGGGCACCCTGACCCGGGAAGACAGGCCGCCGGCCCCCTGGCCGGAAAACGGAGCCCAGGCTCCCTGGACGTGAAGCGCGATGCTCAAGGACTACCCGTACTCCCTGCTCCAGTTTTATGCCACCGCGCCCTACGGCTGCTCGTACCTGCCCGACCGTCAGGCGCGTTCCCAGGTAGCCACCCCCAGCCACCTGATCGACACGCCCCTGTACAGCGAACTTGTACACAGCGGCTTTAGGCGCAGCGGAATTTTTACCTACCGCCCGTACTGCGATACCTGCCAGGCCTGCATTCCGGTACGCATTCCCGTCGCCGACTTCCGGCCCAACCGCAGCCAGAGACGCGCCTGGAGAGCCTGCGCCAGCCTGCTCCCACGCGAAATGCCCCTGGAGTTCATCGAAGAACACTACGCACTGTATCAGCACTACCAGACCCGCCGCCACGCGGGCGGCGGCATGGATCAGGACAACCGGGAGCAATACGCTCACTTCCTGCTCCAGAGCCACGTGGACAGCCGTCTGATCGAGTTTCGGGAAAATGGCATCCTGCGCATGGTCAGCGTCATCGACTGCCTCACTGATGGTCTGTCCAGCGTCTACACCTTCTACGAACCGGATCTGCCCACAGCCAGCCTGGGTACTTTCGGCATCCTCTGGCAGATCGAAGTCTGCCGGGAACTGAAGCTCCCTTACCTGTACCTGGGCTACTGGATTCAGGACAGCCGCAAGATGGCCTACAAGGCCCACTTCCGGCCCCTCCAGGGACGCCTCGAAGGACGCTGGACAAACCTCTTCGAAGCCGGCCCCCTCCCAGCGGAATGAGTCCATGAAACGTCAGATCCGGGCCGCAAGCCTCGCCACCGCCTTAGCCTGGCCCCCCGGCGTCTGGGCCTTCGACGCCCTGCCCAGCCTCGGCGATCTGCGACATGCGCCCCACCGGGACTGGCTCACCCTCTCGGGCGCATCCCATCATTTCCAGCCAGAGCGTCGGGACTGGCGTGAAACCAATCCCGGCCTGGGTTTCGAACGGGAACTCAGCGGCACGCCGTGGGTAGCCACTGCAGGCTACCTCCGTAACAGTTACGATCATCACACAGCCTACCTGGGCGGCCGCTGGATGCCCCTGACCGCCGGCCCATTGAAGGCCGGACTGCTGGGACTGCTGGCCACGGGCCATCCCTCTCCGGTACTGGTTCTGCCCACCGTATCGGTTCAGGCGGGGCGGATCGGGGCCAACCTGATTGCCGTTCCAAACCTGCCCGGCTACAGCGGCTACCTGGGCATTCAGTTGCGCCTGGCCCTCGAATAGCTGCCACGAAACAAAGCTTTGCCGCACTGCGGTAGAATGGCGGATGCTCTACGAAATCGCCCGCCCCATCCTGTTCTCCCTCGAACCGGAGACCGCCCACGAAACCGCTCTGGCCGGTCTCAATGCTGCGGGGCGTCTTCTGCCCGCGGCCCGGCCCCTCCCCGCACGCCCGGTGGACGTGATGGGCCTCACCTTCCCCAACCGGATCGGTCTTGCCGCCGGCCTGGACAAAAATGGGGAAGCCATCGATGGCCTGGCCCGGATGGGTTTCGGTTTCATTGAAATCGGCACCATCACCCCCCGCCCGCAGCCCGGCAACCCCAAGCCACGCATGTTCCGGCTGCCGGAGGTCAAGGGGATCATCAACCGGATGGGCTTCAACAACCACGGCATCGACGCGCTGATTGGCCATGTCCAGAACGCCAAGTTCAAGGGCATCCTCGGCATCAATATCGGCAAGAACGCCGACACCCCCATGGACCGGGCTGCGGACGACTACCTGATCGGCCTCGACAAGGCCTACCCCCTGGCCAGCTACATCACGATCAACATTTCCTCTCCCAACACCAAGAATCTGCGCCAACTCCAGGGTGAATCCGAGCTGGAC
>NZ_JAQUVG010000035.1 GCF_028693495.1 Zoogloea sp.
ACGAAGAACTGCAACGCGAGCGCAGCATCGCTGCACTCAAACGCCGAGCCACCGCGCTCGGGTTCCAGATCAACCCCATCGGGGCAGCCGCATGAAAACCGCCCAGGCTAGTTTTGTTTCTTGAGAGCTGCCTATCCGGCAGTGAAGCCACACATCACCCGGCCGGCTGATCGGATCGGTTTCTGAGCTGCCTATCCGGCAGTGAAGGGGTAGCGCGGCCGCACATGCAGGGTTTGGGCTTTCTGAGCTGCCTATCCGGCAGTGAAGACTCCCCTACAACAGATCGGCCACGACCTGCTGTTTCTGAGCTGCCTATCCGGCAGTGAAGAACAGTCCGTCGAAGACATCGCCCGCATCATGTTTCTGAGCTGCCTATCCGGCAGTGAAGGCCCGCAGGGACGCCCGGGTCCAGGTCCGTCCTTTCTGAGCTGCCTATCCGGCAGTGAAGATGGTTCGAGTTAATGGCCAGGTTTCTGCTCGTTTCTGAGCTGCCTATCCGGCAGTGAAGTGGTCATATGCGTCCTCGGAATTAAATTTACGTTTCTGAGCTGCCTATCCGGCAGTGAAGGCATGGGTTTCGATCTCCACGGTTTGCCACACTTTCTGAGCTGCCTATCCGGCAGTGAAGGGCCGGGTAGCGCAGCATGTGGGCTGGGATACTTTTCTGAGCTGCCTATCCGGCAGTGAAGCGCCTGAGACCCCTTTCCCTCACCACAACACATTTCTGAGCTGCCTATCCGGCAGTGAAGCGCGGCGACCACGCACAAGAAGCCGCCAATGTTTTCTGAGCTGCCTATCCGGCAGTGAAGGAGGCGTGCGGTGATTTCTTTGCCTGCACTGATTTCTGAGCTGCCTATCCGGCAGTGAAGCCGGGGGGTGCAACGGAGCTGGCCCATCAGCTGTTTCTGAGCTGCCTATCCGGCAGTGAAGATCCATTTGCAACGCCCGCTCAAGCAGCGTTCTTTTCTGAGCTGCCTATCCGGCAGTGAAGGCGCAACCTCATGGATCTGCTCGCCAGCGGAGATTTCTGAGCTGCCTATCCGGCAGTGAAGGTCCGTCATCGAAGTGCGTGACAACGGCGTTCCTTTCTGAGCTGCCTATCCGGCAGTGAAGGCGGCATCTATCGCGGCCTGATTGGCATTGCTTTTCTGAGCTGCCTATCCGGCAGTGAAGAGGCCGACGGGTTGCGGGTTGGCGGTGTCGAATTTCTGAGCTGCCTATCCGGCAGTGAAGAACCCGGCCGGCGTCATCACCTGCAGCGCCCAGTTTCTGAGCTGCCTATCCGGCAGTGAAGGGCGCACCTACGAAACATCGGTGCAGCTCGAATTTCTGAGCTGCCTATCCGGCAGTGAAGGACGGGGGCCACCGAGGCGGCGCCGGCTTCAATTTCTGAGCTGCCTATCCGGCAGTGAAGGGCGATTTGCCATTGACATAACAGGTCCATGGTTTCTGAGCTGCCTATCCGGCAGTGAAGGGGGAGAACATCCTCCCGCAGCGTCTCGCCCGTTTCTGAGCTGCCTATCCGGCAGTGAAGATGCCGAGCCCACCCAGGTCGGACAGGTCTCGTTTCTGAGCTGCCTATCCGGCAGTGAAGGGCGGTGGCTGCGTCGGCTTTGATGGCTTCGATTTCTGAGCTGCCTATCCGGCAGTGAAGCTCTGGAAAACCTCTCCTGTCGAACCGCTACCTTTCTGAGCTGCCTATCCGGCAGTGAAGACGACGGCGTTGTATTGGCCGGTATGGTCGTATTTCTGAGCTGCCTATCCGGCAGTGAAGCCGCGCACGGCGGCTGCGATCATGTTGCATTCTTTCTGAGCTGCCTATCCGGCAGTGAAGCCCCACGCTGGCCGATGCCGACCACGTGATGATTTCTGAGCTGCCTATCCGGCAGTGAAGATCGAAGCCGCCGCCCTGGCGCCCGATGTAACTTTCTGAGCTGCCTATCCGGCAGTGAAGCCAACAAGCCATGTGACATCGTTGTAATTTGATTTCTGAGCTGCCTATCCGGCAGTGAAGTAGATTCTGGCAAGCTTTTACTATTGATTTTTTAAAGAAAATCGTGCTTCGCCGCGCTAAACCCAAATTCCCACCTTGTCATAAAATACTATGAAATCAATACCTTAAAAAAGGCAAAAAAAAAGGGTCAGAACCAGGGGATGGTTGCGGTGGGGCTCAGACCATAGGTGCTGAAGACACCGACCTGGGGTTCATCAATCACGGGGCCGTGATCGATGAAAAGGCGGAACTGCTGACCGGTGCTGCTACTGGTGAGGACAACGAATGGCAGGTCGAGGAGCTCGGCACGGCCATCGGGGATGCGTTCCATGGCCTCCGTCGGCGTCAAGCCCTTGCGGGCTATGAGACGGCGCCGCTCTCGTTCCGGACTGCTATGAGACTGGACCCGGCGGACCACCCGGTGACGGGTGACTTCGGGAACCGGCACAGGGTCGTCCAGTTGGACGTGATCCCGCATTCCCTTGAGCAACCCGGAGTGCTTCAGCATCAACAAGGCAGCTGCAGAACCATGAAGACGCAAGCGCTCCCCCAGGGATCTTGGCCGGCCCTGGACATCGGGAAAGCTGACGCCGATCTGCTCCGTTCCCAGCCCCACCAAGGCTCGATGAAGCTTGCTGAACAAGGCGTTCATCAAGGTTGTCGCGGGGAACTCCGGATCGGGTAACAGACGGATTTCCAGATAGTGATCCATGACCTAACCCGCCTCACCAAACACCCCGCCACGGATCAGGGTGGCAATGACGAAATGCTGCTGCTCGGCCGGCGGTACCTTGTCCTTGATGATCCAGTTGTCGAGCAGAGAATAAAAGTCATCGCCTTTCTTGGGTTGGCGATAGGCCTTGCCGCGAGTAGTGACCGAACCGTAGGGCTCCACGGCAATGGGGCCCAATTCGTCCACTTCGGGATACCAGGTGTCGATGGTACGAATGGCGTTGCCCAATTTCTGGGAATGCAGGCCGGCGATGTCCCCTACGGCATACAAGGTCTTGCTCTTGGTGGAGCGCCCCTTGTCCAGGATAAGCTCCTGGGACGGGAAAACCTCCTGCCCCGCCCCTGTACGCACGTAGGCAGTGACCTGCAGCAGCACATGGCTGTTACCGGCCAGCCCGGCAGCGATCAACGAGGAGAGAGCCTCCAGGGCCGTCGATGCCTCATCCGGAACATCGAAGTGCCTCAGCGAAAAGGCCAGGGCATCAAAGGTCCAGGTTGTCTGGGGCTGGCCATTGACCCAGTGCGCCACCTGCACTTCCACACTTTCCGCCCCCACTCGATTTCGCCACAGAAAGCGCCCGTTGGCCAGATTGGCGGCATAACGGCGACCGAGTTCGCAGAACCCCTGACCACTCACGTAGCCCGCCACCGTTTCCATCAGTTTCTTCTGGTAATCCGCATCGTTGCAGGCCGAGGGCTGTCCGGTTCCCGACAGCACGCGCAGCGTGAAAACCACTTTCAGGGTATCGGCCTGCCACGGCAAGGCAGCCACATCCACCGTCTGCAGGTTGGGGTTCTCGATGGCCGCGTCCAGCTTGGCCGCATCTTGATCCTTGGTTTTGAGGCGGTTGGAGATGGTACCCCGCACGGATTTGCTTTCGATAGCCACGGGTGGCCAGGCGGCGCTGTTGTTTCGGTTGTCCCAGGCTCCCGCAAAGAAGAGGGCGTCGGAGGGATCGAGCTTACGTTCAAAGGCAAGAACGGAGGCAGTCTTGAGCGTCATGATGATGTACTCCTTTCAGAGGCGTATTCAGAGGCCGCGCGCAGTGGCGGCAAAGTCGTTGCGGCAGCGATACAGCCCGGCATCCACATCACTGTGGGCATACCAGAGCAGCTCGCGAAAACTGCCCAGGCGGTGTGGGCTGATCCACTGGCCGACGGAGTAAAGGCTCTCCACAAATCGGAAGTCGGTGCAGGCATCCCGGGCGTTCTTCACTGTTCCGGCCGGGTGCACCTGGGAGAGCGCGCCATACCCCACCGGGATTGGCACGATCCAGCCTTCGGTGCGGTCGTGCTCCCATTCCACTCCCTTCCTTTCAGCCTGGTCACCGGGGGCCTCAGCTACTGCCGGCCGCCAGTTGAAACGGGACAGGTCGAGCAGAGCATCCAGTGCCGTCACCTCCGGCGTGTTGGCCTGCAAACTCTCCAGGCGCTGCGCCAGCAGGTCGTCCCGACACACCAGTGCAAAGCCGGGCATCCAGCGACGGCGACGCAGCCGAAAATCCTCGCGGGCTTCTTCCGGGTTTTCATCCAGGCGCAGCAGCTCGGCGCAAGGCAGACGCTCCACCCGCCTTGCGGGGAGCACGCTTCCCCCAGCCACCCGCATACCGGCCAGGGTTTCGGCAATCTGGTCCGCCAACTTCTGCCGAGGCTCTGCGTCGTCCAGCACGGCTTCGCCAGACACGCCAAAGATCAGAGTGACCTCCAGGTGGATGCGCCCTTCCTCCACGATGGCCGCTGTACTGCCGTCTTTGGACACGGGATTGCGGGTCAGTCGAAAGGCCTTGGTGTAGCCGCCTTCCGTCACCTGCTCGTCAAAGTCATGGCAGATGACTCCGACGCTATCGAACTGGAGCGTTATGCCCTGGGTCCGCAGCTTGCGCTCCAGTGCCCACATCAAGCCCAGGAAGGCGGTCATGGACGGGAACCCGTGGGTCAACGGACTCGAAATGGCATTGGCGTTCTGGATCGGCAGGCGGTTGAGCACCAGCACGCCTTCGCTTTCAGGTCGCAAATAGCTCATGCGCTCTCCCGCGTAGGAATGTACTGAGGTGCATCGGTCTGCCCACGCAGTTCATATAAGCGCTCTGCCCAATCCTGGTTCAAAAGCAGCTCGGACTGCCAATGGCGCATTTCCACATCTCCCAGGCCCAGACTGTCGTCCTTCAACTGCCCATTAAGCCAGTTGCCAAAACGGGACCCAACGTTTGCCGGCCAGTCCATCTGGAACCACTTGGTGCAGAAGTCCTCGTCCCCCTCAGCCCTGGCAAGCACCCGGCCAGGATCCAGCCACAGACGCTCGTCTTCCGGCAAGCGGCAGCGGGCATCCAAGGTCCACCCAGCAGGCAACGCGGTATGAAACTGCCGGGCAAAGTCCGTCAGCTCATCAATCAGGCTGTCGATCAAGGCCTCTCGCCGCAGGCGTGTTTCCAGCACGGGAGGTGGGTCGGACTGAAGGAACGCCCGCAAGGTCCTCACCACCGGCCACACCTCCTGACTACGCCCGAACAGGGCAAAGACGGATTCGACGAACCAGGGAGCGGCGAACACCGGGCTTTTCCAACGGGGCGGGAGCGAGGCGAGGAGGTAATTGCTGCCACCCCGTTCGCTATTCAACTGCGAGATGTTCTGCGGTTTGGTACCCCCGAACTTCTGGACCGCAAGATGCGGATAATCCCGAACCACCCCAGCGTAAGCGCGGTGCTCCCGACGGGCTTGCTGGGCCTCCTTGGCCTGATCGCCAAAACGATCTTCGTTGATAGTCTGAAAGACCCGGTGCGCCAATGAACTGGCGTAAAGCGGCGCGAGGAGCTGGAAATCCTCATCCACCATGGGGTCTTCCCCGACCAGCCAGTAGAGCTGCTTGGCCAACACATGCGACGCGGGGATCTCGCTGGCAGGTTCGGTCACGCTGCGAAAGGCGTCCGCCCACGCCTGCGCCAGTTCGGCATCGTCGGAAAGCGCAGCCACGGCATCGGTGTCGCCCTGCTGCAACCACGCCAGCAGAGGACGCCCCTCCACCACGACACGCAGGAACTTGTACACATCCAGGGCGGCGGCGTTGCCCACCACGTCGCCGGAAAAATCCGCCCCGAGAACGTGGGAGCCCACCTCGGGGCGTGACACCAGCGAGGCCGGCGGGCAGTAAAGATTGGTACCCCGCGCCTCGGGATGAATCGGTTTCAGGGAATGGGTGACAGTCTGGATCTGTGCAACCCGCTTCGCTGCGTCAGCCAACCATGCCTCTGGCACAAACTGCACCAAGAGCTCGGCACGCTTGGGGTCATCGTCCCCCAGCTTGTCGAGCTTGCCTTCCAGACGCTCCCGGAGGAATTTCTGGATGGCAGAACGGAATTGACTGCGGCGATCTTGAGGAGATTCGGACAAGATGCAACCTCTTGCTTTGACAAGATAACGGCTAGCCGTAGAATCCCCCGAAGCAAAGCCTCGGGGGTTTGATTTACTGCGATGGTCAACTCACTAATCTGATCGTGCGATGGTCAATCACACCCACATCCTCCTTCCTGCGACTAACCCCATAGGTGGGCGTCGGCCAACAACCAGCAGCTTTGCTACCCGCCTCCGAAAGATGGCAGTCTTTCGGAGGCCCCAGAAAAATTTAACCTATTCTCTGTTTGATGATATTTTAACTGACCACAGCCTGCAACTTACTCCTTCCGCATGCCGATTGCCACTGCCGAACAGGCAGCTCAGAAATATTCGCTGTTCGACGAGCGAGACAAATTAACTGCCGGATAGGCAGCCAGAGGCACCACGCACCATGAAGCCATCCCAGACCCTCCACCAGGATCGACTCGCCATCCTTGAGTTGGCCAGGCGCTTTCATGTCAGCAATCCCCGTGTTTTCGGTTCCGTGCTGCACGGGACGGACACCGACCGCAGCGACCTCGACCTGTTGGTCGACCCCAGCCCCGAGACGACACTGTTCGATCTGGGAGGGCTACAAGTGGAGTTGGAGGCACTGCTGGGTGTGCCAGTCGATGTACTGACCCCCGGCGATCTACCGCTGCGGATCCGCGCGAAAGTCCTCGCAGAGGCGCGTCCGCTGTGACGGACAACCGCCTTTCTCTCTGGCTTGAACAAATGGACGAGGCGACGCGTCAAGCGCTTGCCTATGTTGAAGACCTGGAGCGGGAAGACTTCAGCGCAGACCGACGGACCCAGCAGGCCGTCGTGCTGAACCTCCTCGTAATCGGAGAGCTCGCCGCAAAACTCCTTGAACACCATGGCGCGTTTGTTGCTGGATACCCCACTGTGCCGTGGGCGAACATGAAAGGCATGCGCAACCGGATCGCACATGGCTACTTTGAACTGGACATCGGGATTGTCTGGGAAACCGTGCAACGTGCGCTCCCCACACTGGTCGCCCAGTTGCCCGCAATCAGGCGGGCCGCCGAGGACGGGCTGACCGACCCCTGACGCTCTGAACCTTAGGCTCTCCATCACTTCTCCCCCGTAAATCCCAGCGCCGGGTGAAAGCGCCAACCCTGGGTGCTGTCTAGAAGGCTGACGGTGCCGTAACGTTGGGCGCAGGCGATGAGCGACAGGCCGGTGTCTTCGGCGTGGGTGCGCAGGAGCTCCATGTAGTCCGCCGTACCCCAGATCGAGATGCGGCCCCCCTGGAGCAGGTGGTCGGGGATGCGGTGGTTCTTGCTGTCGTCGATCCGGACATAGAGCACGTCCCACTTTCTGCTGCCTTTGCTTACCTGATGCAGAACGTAGTCCTCCGACTCCTCGTCGGGCAGCAGCACCACGTCAACCTGAGCGCCCCCGGTGTTGTCCCGGAAAGGCTGTTGCTGGGGCAACACGCCGGTCAGCCAGACCTGGGGAATGCGCCAATGACTGGCGGCGTTTAGGCTGACACCCGGCACCCGCTGGCTGGCCCGGCGGGTGCTGCGGGGTGGTGTGTCGGCCAGGGCCTGGGCCGGTGGCAGCATCTGCTGGCGCAGGCGGGCGTGCTCCAGGTCCACCATGCTTTGCGAGGGGCTCAGTGCCTCGTCGGGGCGCGGGACGATGCGCGGCCGGGCGTCGATCACCCGAACCTCGGCCTCCTCCAGAAGATCGGCGAGGCGGTGGGAATTCAGGCGAAACGGGCCTTCATCCTGTTCGAATCCCGGGCGGCAGAAAGCAGCCCTGCCTGGCTTTTCCAGATTGCGTAGATTGATATCGAAGATCAGCAGGTTGGGGCTGCTCACCTCGCCTGGGCGATGCCGCCGGATACGCCCGGCCAGCTGGATAAGGGAGCGCATGGAGGATGGCTCGACGACCGCCCAGTCGTAGTCGTGGTCCCGGCCCACCTCCGTGACGGGGGAGCCTAACACCATGAAAATCTGGTCAGACTCCGGGTGCTGATCGAGGCGCTCACGAATGTCCGGCAAGGCGTACACGCTGCCCTCGGTCCGCCGGTTGAGGGTGGTGTCGAGCTGCTTTTCAATGGCGGAACGGATCAGCAGCGGAAACTGGGAGTGATATACGCACAAATGCAACCGGCAGTCTTCGGGCATGCCTTGCGCGTGCAGAGCCAGGGCTACGTCAAACAGAGGTGCGATGTTGGCCATGCGCACCAGCCCGAAACTCACCCGCTTGCCCGACACCGGATCAATACCGCGGTGCGCCGCGTGGAGGCGCAGCACCGCGGGTACCAATGTGCGGGCAAATGCAGCACGGATTTCGGCGGGTGATCCGCTGGCATTCAGAGGCAGCAGCTCTCCCAGGCGCCGAACCGGATCCTTGCTCAAGCGGGCATGGCGCTTCCGGGCAAAGCGCGCATGGGCCTCGATGAAGCCACTGCTCTGAGTGCAATCCTGCTGAAGCTGGTCAAATTCGTCGAACCAGGCACAGCACACATTCGGCGCCTCGCCCGGGCGCTCTCCCCGGTTGCGCTGATACCAGGCCCGCCCGTCCAGATAGGCCTGGAACAAGCCGTCCACCAGCGCCGGCGGCAAGGTCGCGGAGGACAACAGCACCCGGCTGCCCAGCAAACCCGCCCAATGCACCAGACGGGTCAGGGCCGGCAGGTCATTGATGTCGAAGTCGTCCGGCTCGTCCAGCACCAGATCTCCGCTCATCAGCCGCAGCATCGGGGCGATCTGCCGGCCGCCCCGCTGACTCTCGGTGGCGGGGGTCAGATGATCGACGGTGCACACCAGCAGCGGGGCTGCCAGCAGGGAACGGACCTGCGGGTCCCTGGAAAGACGCTGGAGGACGGGATGCTCGGCATTGCCTTCAAACAGGACGTGGCTGTCTTCTTCCAGCAAACTCTGGGATGAGCCGGATCCGGACTGCTCCGCCTGACGCTCGTGGAACTCGAACAGTTCCCGGCTGGCGGCTCCTCCCACCTTGATGGCGAGCGCATCGTCGGACAGGCCCAGGGCATCGCGAAAGGCCCTCCCTGTCTGCAGGGTGAGGGTACGCAGCCCCAACGCGAAGGCACACCGCATGCCTTTGAGCGGATCGGCCAGCGCGTTAATGATGCGGGCGTTGGCCAGGGTTTTGCCACAGCCGGTGGACGCCATGTTGATGATGAAGGCCCCCTGGCCGGCAGACCGCTCGCGCATGGTGACGGCCACATCGGCGGCCTTGTCCTGCCAGCGGAAACGCTGCTCCTGGCTCCGCCGGGTCAGCCCCCTGTGCCGGGCCAGCCTGGGCAGATGGCGCTCGAAGCCCGGCAGGGCATGGTTGATGGTGCCCGCATGGATCGCCACCCCAAGCAGGTGTTCGTCCAGGGTCTGATTGAAGTCTCCCGTGTCGCGCCGAGTGTTGGCGTGCAGCGGATAGCCTTTGGGCACGCTCACCCGATCAACTTTCTCGGTGAGGCTCGAATAGTGGTGATCCGCCAGCATCAGGCTGAGGCGGGAGAGGTGCATCACATAGGGGTCGTCACACCAGTCCAACCCTGGGGACGCTTGATGGAGCATCAGCAGGCGGCGGGCAATACGTGCCGCCCGCTTGCGCCACTGGGTTTGCGTGACAGGCAAGCCGTGGGGAAACGCCCAGTAGGGCTCGATCTCCTTCGCTTCGGACGTTCCAGGCAGTTCGTTCCAGTTGGCATCCACCCGGGCAAGCACATCCGTCAGCAACTCACTCCGGAAATTCCTTGCCTTGGTACCGAGCCATTCATGGCCGCCCTTACCATCCTCGACCGGCATCACCGGCAGGCGGTGATGGGTCAGGATCAGCCAGCCCACGGCGCGGGCAAGCGGCGGAAGCCGGGCAAAGGGCTTGTTGCTCCGGGCGGCAGGATCAAGGCCATCGCGCAACTCAGAAACTTTGGGGTTCCAGCGGGCATCATCCTCGGCAGTTGGGCTGCCCAGACGCGCCAGCCAGACTTCATCGGCGGCGTCGCCCACGAAGGCCTGAAACAGGCGCAGGGACACCCACTCGTGCCGATACAGGTTGCGACCCACGATGCCGCTGGCTCGCAGACGATCCTGAAACGCCCGCGACGCCTTGCCCAGGTCATGCAGCAGTGCCGCCAGGGAGGTGACCAGATGAATACGCTGAAGGCTGTGCCAGTCGTTTTCGCTTTCACGGCGCAGCACATTGCGGCGGGTGGTATTGGTGGGCACGGCGCCTTGCCCGTTGAACTGGCTCGCATCGCCCACGATCCACAGCAGCTCGGTATGGTCCCTGCCCCGTATCCAGTGGCAGGCCACTGCAGTGTTCTTGCGGGCCGTCTTGCGCAGCAGACGACGCAGCGTATCAAGCCCTGCCTGCGTGATCGGCGTCTGCCAGGTACGCTCCCCACGCCGCTCCGCAAACTGGTCGATGATCCGTCGGGTTTCGGTGAGGGCGTTCTTCGTGCACTGGGAGATCAGCAAAATGTTCATTGCGCCTGCTTACCCAGCGTCAGCGCAATGTCCTTGACGGTATCGATCATGAAATCCAGGGCTTCTGCCTGCACGAGGCTCCCGATGCAGGCCTCGCGAAAGCCTTGCTCGTCGTCACCCCGCATCGCCGACACGAAGGCCTGGGGGAGAATCAGCGCATCCTTCGCCAGATCGGCGATGTCGAAGACGAGCCCGCCGCGGCGGGTCTTGCCATGCAATACCGCCAGCCCGTGCGGCAGCCCGAGCACCCAGGCTGCGGTAGCGCCCAGGCCGTACGCCAGGTAATTGCCATGATCGAGAAAGCGGTTGGCGGGGTCGGCGCCACTGCCGTTCTTGGCGCGGACGAATTCTCCGTAGTCGGTAGCGTCGCAGGCGAGCTTGAAGAGCTTCTTGGTCAGCCGGGCCTCTTCGGTCAGCAAAGTGGTGTTGTCCGGCGCCAGATCGATCTGCCGCAGGGAGGCGTCGAGGGCCGGTTTCAGCCGGTCGGTGGGAATCTCGAAACCGAAGTCGGCGAGTTTGCGGTTGCCGATCCAGTGATCGGCAATGCGGCCCAGCCGGGCCCGCTGCACCGCCTTGGCCGCCTCCAGGCGCAGCGCATCAGAGAACCAGAAGCGCACCCAATGCTGCAGGTATTCCGTGGGCCGGTATTCGCTCTGGGGCGAAAACCACGCCACCTCCACATCCCGTTCGTTGGCGCTGAACAGCGGCGTTCCCCCTCCCCCGGAAAATCCCACCAGCACCCCGGCCTTGGCCAGTTCCCGCATTGCCGCCTGGGTGATCGACGTCCCCGTCCCTAACAAAAGCGTGGTGGTGTTGGCAATGGGAATGTTCCAGTAGAGAGACGCCTGCCCCTCCTCCGTCACATACTCCACCCGCCCCCCTTTCACCAGTACCCGGCAGTGCTGGAGGTAGTACAGATTAGCCCGCTTGGAATGCAGGATTGTCTTGAGATCGGAAGGAATGAAAGATTCCATCGTGCCCTCTCGCGCACCGACGCATGTCATGAGCGAATGAGCATTGCATGAGAGGAAATGGCATTGCTATGAACTATCACCACTCCCGAGGGCCAGGACATCCGTGACAACCAGCGGATTTAGCTGAACGGCCTTTGCGTCGACGAAGAAACATGGCGCCCGGAGGTCAGTGCAGGATCTTGTCGCCCTGGGGCACCGGGATTTCCACCCGTTCCTGGCGCATCAGGGTCTCGTCGCGGGGGGTGGACAGGTAGAGCGCGCGCACGCTGCTGCCCTGGCTCACCACGGCGAGGCGGTGGCTGGGGATGCTCTGGGTGCGGGCCCAGAGGATGGCGGTGGCTTCATCGCCGAAGGCAGCGCTGCAGGCCGGGGGATGGCCGCCGTGCCAGTCCTGGAGGTGGGCGTAGAAGCTGACCGTCCAGGGGCGGTGGGTGGGCATGGCGGGCTTCCCGGAGATGAGGATGATTCTGGGATGCCCGCCCGGGGCAAAGGTTCAGCGGGCGGCGGGGCGTCAGCGCCTCTTGCCCACCAGCAACACCCCGGCCACCACCAGTCCGCCACCGAGGATCTGGAACAGGCCGATGGCTTCGTCGAGGATCAGCCAGCCCAGAAACAGGGTGACCACCGGGCCCAGGGTGCCGATCAGGGATACCGGGCCGGCGCCCATGCGACGGATGGCCTCGGACACCATCCACACCGGCAGCACGGTGGAGAACAGGGCCATGGCGGCGCCCAGCAGCACGACCGGCCAGGGCTGGAGGAGCATGCCCAGGGGGCGGGTGAGCACAAAATGCATGAGGCACAGCAGGCAGGCGATGGTGCTGGCCCAGGCGGTAACCCGGGCGGCACCGAGGCGGCCGACGACCTGGCCGTTGCCCATCAGGTAGACGGCGTAGGAGACGGCGCTGCCGAAAACCAGCGCGCCTCCCACCAGCACCTCCTGCATGCCGCCGGTCACGTGGAGGTCATGGGTCACGGCCAGGGCGATGCCGGCATAGCACAAGGCAATCGACCCCATCGCCCGGCCGGTGATGCGCTTGCCCAGGAACAGGGCGGAGAGCACCACCACCAGGGTTGGGTAAGCAAACAGGATCAGCCGCTCGAGGGCGGCAGAGATGTACTGCAGCCCGAGAAAATCCAGGTAGCTGGCCAGGTAGTAACCGGTGAGACCGAGGCCGAACATCATCCCCATGTCCCGCCGGGAGAGGGGATCGGGCCGGCGGGTGCGCTGGTCGTGCCAGCCCAGGACCAGAAAGAAGGGCAGCGCGAAGCCCATGCGCAGGGCCAGCAGGGTCACGGCGTCGACGCCGTAGGGGTAGGCCAGCTTGATGAGGATGGCCTTGAAGGAGAAACCGACGGCGCCGAGAACGGCGAACAGAAGGCCGATGTGATGACCGGGGAGGTTCATGGGACAGGAGCGATGCGTCTAAGGCATGTGCGGTCAGGTGAAGGTCAGATAGGGCACTCCGGCCAGGGTTTCGGGCGGCCGCTCGTAATCGCGGGCGCGGTGGGGTTCTGGCCGGTGTAGCCCTGATCGACGCAGGCCGGAGGCACTTCCTGTGGAGCAGCCCGTTCGACCGCAGTGGCAGACTCAATGACCGACGAAGCCCGCCGTCATGGGGCGGGAGGTGTCGGTGCGGTCTCCCGGAGACCTGTGCCCCCGGGGATCGATCCCCTCAGTGAGGGTGATGCTTGTGATCCATCATCGGGGGAGCGGTCAGCTCCCGCACCAGGGCATTCACCTCGACGGACTCCACCTTCTTGCCCTGGCCTTCCACCGTCAGGGTGATGGGCACGACCTCGCCCTTGGCCAGGGGCTTTTTGAGGTCGATCAGCATGACATGGTAGCTGCCGGGCTTGAGCTCCAGGGGCTTGCCGGGCAGCACGTCCAGACGGGGCACGGGGCGCATCTTCATCACGTCCTTGTCCATCACCATTTCGTGGAGCTCCACCACGCTGGCCGCCGGACTGGCTACCCCCACAAGGGTCACTCCACCCTTGCTGTTCAGCTGCATGAAGGCACCGGTGGCTCTCTGGCTGGCCACGGTGCCCCGCACCCAGGGCTGGGTCACTTCGAGGTCAGCAGCCTGGACGGCACTCACGGACAGGCTGGCCAGCGCCAGCCCGGCAATCTTGCGGATCAAACTCACGGCAGGACTCCTTGTATTGAACGCCCGGAGCTTAACGCGGCTTTCCCCCGCCGGGCGGGCGAATGCGACCATTTGCCGCAGCGCGGCTCAGGACCAGCTGACCGTGGCGGCCAGCAGGTAACCAGCGCCATACACCGTCTTGATCAGCTTGGCATGCTGGGGGTTTTCCTCGAAACGGCGGCGCAGGCGGGAGATCCGCAGATCGATGCTGCGGTCCAGGGCAGACACATCGCGCCCCCCCAGGAGCTGCTCCCGGGTCAGGATGTGGTTGGGATGGGCCAGCAGCACCGAGAGCAGTTGGGCCTCGGCAGTGCTGAGGGTCTCCTGCTCCCCCGACGGACTGGTCAGGGTGTTGCTGCCTGGCTCGAAGCGCCAGCCCGCAAATTCGGCGACCCGGGTAGCGGGATCGGCGGGCATCACCACGGCCCCCGGGTAGCGGCGCAGGATGCTGCGCACCCGGGCAATCAGCTCCCGGGGCTCGAAGGGCTTGATCACATAATCGTCGGCACCCAGTTCCAGGCCCATCACCCGGTCGTAGGTATCGCTGCGGCCGGTCACCACCAGCAGGCCGCAGGCATGCTTGCCCCGGAGCTGCTGCAGGACGGTCATGCCATCCATGTCGGGCAGGCCCAGGTCGAGGATGACCAGTTCAGGAACCGTGTGGCGCAAACCGTGAAAGAAGGCCTCCGCGGTACGGAACAGCTCGGCCTTGTAGCCGAATTTTTCCAGGGTGTCGGCGATCAGGCGGGCGATCGCCGCCTCATCCTCGACCACGTAAATGAGTTCGGGGGTGCGTGTGGTTGACATGGCGAAGCAAGCTTGGCCTAAGCGCGCAGCGGACACAAGGCCGCCAGCAGTTTGTCGCGGCTGAAGGGCTTGGCCAGCAAGGGCAGATTCACGTCCTGGTCCAGACCGGACTGGGATTCGGCGAAGCCGCTCATCAGTACCATCGGCAATTCAGGGCGGAAACGCCGGACAAAGCGGGCCAGGGCCCGCCCGTCCATGACGCCGGGCATCACCACGTCGGAAATGACGAGTGCGATGGCCGGAATGTTCTCCACCATGTCGGCCGCCTCGGCGCCATTTTCGGCTTCCACCACGGCACAGCCCAGTTCGGAGAGCTGCATCCGCACCACGGTGCGTACGTCCGCATCATCCTCCGCGAGGAGGACCAGCTTGCCCGCCAGATCGACCTCGGCCACCTCGCTGCCGGTGGGCAGCACCGTCTCCGAGGCTTCCTCTTCCACCCGCGGCAGGAGCAGGGCCACCGTGGTGCCCCGGGCCTGGCGGCTGCGGATACGCACCCCGCCGCCGGACTGCTTGGTGAAGCCATACACCATGGACATGCCCAGGCCGCTGCCCAGGCCGAACTGCTTGGTGGTGAAAAAAGGCTCGAAGACCCGGGCCAGGGTACTGCCATCCATACCCATGCCGTTGTCGCTGACCGCGATCTGGACATAGTCTCCGGGAGGCACTTCCAGGTCGGCCGCCGCATGGACGCTCAGATGCTCCGGGGAGGACTCGATGCGCAGCTCGCCGCCGTTGGGCATCGCATCGCGGGCGTTGAGGGCCAGGTTGAGCAGGGCGTTTTCCAGCTGGTGGGCATCCACCATGGCCACCAGGCAGGGCTCCCGGCTGGCAGTGCTGACCGCAATGGTGGACGGCAGGCTGCGCCGGATCAGCTTGGACATGCCGAGGATCAGCTCATTCACCTCCACCGGCCTGGGCTCCAGGGGCTGGCGCCGGGCAAAACCGAGCAGGCGGCGGATCAGCTCGGCGCCCCGGTTGGCAGCGTGCATGGCCGGCTCGACGAAATTTTCGGTGAGGGGGTCGTCGGGGTGGTTCTCCTTGAGAGCCACCAGGTTGCCGATCACCACCGTCAGCATGTTGTTGAAGTCGTGGGCCAGGCCGCCGGTGAGCTGGCCGATGGCTTCCATCTTCTGGGCCTGGGCCAGGGCAGCCTGGGTGCGGCGCTGCTCGGTGACATCCACCGAGTGTACGTAGCAGCCCAGCACCCTGCCGTCAGGGGCAATGTCCGGCACCAGGGTGCTGCGGGCCCGCGCCGGGCTGCCATCGCGACCGGTGAGCTGGTATTCGTAGGTGACGGGCTCGCCACCGAGGGCCCTGGCCACATCGGCTTCCACCACGGCAAAGACCTCCTGGCCGGTAACGTCCCGGATGTGCCGCCCTTCCACCTGGTCAGCCGACCAGCCAAACCATTCGGCGTAGCCCTTGTTGGCGTAGCGGTACACCCAGTCCCGGTCGAAATAGGCGATCGCCGCAGGGATGGCGTCGGTGATCTCCCGCAGGCGCTGCTCGCTGCGGCGCAGGGCCTGGGTGATTTCCCGGTTGGAGTCGATGGCTGCCGTGAGCTCCGCATTGGCGCGGATCAGCGCCTCGGTACGCTGGCGGATGTGGGCCTCCAGCTCCGCCTGGTGGCGGGCGATCTGGGCCTGGGTGCGACGCTGCTCGGTAACGTCGGTGTAAAGGGTGATGAAACCCTGGTGAGGCAGCGCAAAACCACGGATCAACAGGACCTGCCCGTTGGGCCGCACCCGCTCGGTGGTATGGGGCTGGAAGCTGCGGGCCCGGGCCACCCGCTCGGCCACCTGCTGCGCCGGATCGCCAGGGCCGTAGTCGCCCCGCTCGGCGTTGTAGCGGATGAAGTCCTCGAAGGACACCCCCGGCCGGGCCAGGCTGTCGGGAAAATCCAGCAGACGCAGGAAGGTGGCGTTCCAGGCCACCATTTTCAGGTCGGCATCGAAAACCGTCACGCCCTGGTCGAGCAGGTCCAGCCCTGCCCCCAGCATTTCCCGGTAACGCCGGTAACAGGAGAGGGCATCGTCCTGCGCCTCACACTCCAGTCCGGCCTTCTCCTGCTTGCCCTTCATGCCTACTCCAAGGTGCTCGTTTTGCTGGATTCTAGCCAGCCGGCGGGGATGGATTTCACCCGGACAACATTCAGTACAATTTGACGAAACTTCCGACAAGGTTATTTGCGAACCTCATTTCCAATCCCCGGCAATCCGTTACGGATGCCTCCAAGGGGAAAAGGCCCGAGAGCCACCGCCTCACCCGTCGTGGCGATCCAATGCAGGAGGAGAGAAATAGTGTCGAATTCCCCGTACGACCGCGGTCTGGACAAGTGCGCAGCCAACTACGTGCCCCTGTCCCCGCTGTCATTCATCGAGCGTACCGCCCAGATCTACCCCAACCGGCTCGCCGTGGTGCACGGCAGCCGGCGCTTCACCTGGGGCGAAACCTACGCCCGTTGCCGCCGCCTGGCCAGCGCCCTCGCCCGCAAGGGTGTCGGCCGGGGCGACACGGTGGCGGTGATGCTGCCCAACGTGCCGGCCATGGTGGAGGCCCACTTCGGCGTGCCGATGACCGGCGCCGTGCTCAACACCCTGAACACCCGCCTGGACCCGGAAGCCATCGCCTTCATGCTCACCCACGGTGAAGCCAAGGTCCTGATCACCGATCCGGAGTTCGCTACCACCATCGAGGCGGCCCTGGCGCTGCTGGAAGGCCCCAGGCCCCTGGTGATCGACGCCCTGGATGCCGAGTATCCGGGCACCACCCGCCTGGGGGAGATCGAATACGAGGATTTCCTCGCCGACGCCAGCCCCGACTACGCCTGGACGCTGCCCGCCGACGAGTGGGACCCGATCGCCCTCAACTACACCTCGGGCACTACCGGCAACCCGAAGGGCGTGGTCTTCCACCACCGCGGCGCCTACCTCAACTCGGCCTCCAACATCATCAGCTGGGGCATGCCGCAGCACGCCGTGTACCTGTGGACGCTGCCGCTGTTCCACTGCAACGGCTGGTGCTTCGCCTGGACCCTGGCCGCCAACGCCGGCGTCAACGTGTGCCTGCGCAAGGTGGATGTGGCGCTGATCTACGAGCTGATCCGCGAGCACAAGGTCACCCACTTCTGTGGCGCACCCATCGTCCATGGCATGCTCATCAACGCGCCCGAAGGCCTGCGCGCCGGGATCGGGCACAAGGTGTCGGCCCTGATCGCCGGCGCTGCGCCCCCGGCCGCGATCATCGAGGGCATGGAGCGCATCGGCTTCGACATCACCCATGTGTATGGTCTGACCGAAACCTACGGCCCGGCCTCGGTGTGCGCCAAGCACCCGGAGTGGGATGAACTGCCGATCGCCCAGCGCGCCGAGCGCAACGGGCGCCAGGGCGTGCGCTACCACATGCAGGAAGCCATCACCGTGCTCGACCCGGAGACCATGGAGCCGGTGCCTGCCGACGGCGAGACCATGGGCGAGATCATGTTCCGCGGCAACCTGGTGATGAAGGGCTACCTCAAGAACGAGAAGGCCACTGAGGAAGCCTTCGCCGGCGGCTGGTTCCACACGGGCGACCTGGCCGTGCTGCACCCGGACGGCTATGTGAAGATCAAGGACCGCTCGAAGGACGTGATCATCTCCGGCGGCGAGAACATCTCCTCCCTCGAGGTCGAGGAAGTGCTCTACCGTCACCCGGCCGTGCTGACCGCCGCGGTGGTCGCCAAGCCCGACGAGAAATGGGGCGAGGTGCCGGCCGCCTACATCGAGATCAAGGAAGACGCCCAGGTGAGCGCCGACGACATCGTCGCCCACTGCCGCGAGCACCTGGCCCGCTACAAGGTGCCCAAGCACGTGGAATTCTGCGTGCTGCCCAAGACTTCCACCGGCAAGATCCAGAAGTTCGTCCTGCGTCAACAGGCCAAATCCAGCTCGGCCATCGAATAAATCCAACGGAGACAAGCAGCCATGAAGATTCTCGTTCCCATCAAACGGGTCGTCGATTACAACGTCAAGATCCGCGTCAAGGCCGACCAGAGCGGCGTCGAGCTGGCCAACGTCAAGATGGCCATGAACCCCTTCGACGAGATCGCCGTTGAAGAAGCCGTGCGCCTGAAGGAAGCCGGCAAGGCCACCGAAGTGGTCGCCGTCTCGGCGGGTGTCGCCCAGTGCCAGGAAACCCTGCGCACCGCGATGGCCATCGGCGCCGACCGGGGCATCCTGGTCGAATCCGACGTGGACCTGCAGCCGCTGGCCGTGGCCAAGCTGCTCAAGGTGCTGGTCGACAAGGAGCAGCCCCAGCTCGTCATCCTTGGCAAGCAGGCCATCGACGACGACTCCAACCAGACCGGCCAGATGCTGGCCGCGCTGCTGGGCTGGCCCCAGGCCACCTTCGCCTCCAAGGTCGAACTGGCCGGCGACAAGGTGCAGGTCACCCGCGAGATCGACGGCGGCCTCGAAACCCTGGCCCTGCCGCTGCCGGCGGTGATCACCACCGACCTGCGCCTCAACGAGCCGCGCTACGCCACGCTGCCCAACATCATGAAGGCCAAGAAGAAACCCCTCGAGACCGTCAAGCCGGCCGACCTGGGCGTGGACGTGAGCCCCCGCCTCAGCACGCTCAAGGTGGTCGAGCCCGCCGCCCGCAGCGCCGGCATCAAGGTGGCCGACGTGGCCCAGCTGGTGGACAAGCTCAAGAACGAAGCCAAGGCCCTCTGAACGCCTGAAGGACACGGAGACAAACACATGCCCATTCTCGTCATCGCCGAACACGACAACCTCAGCCTCAAGGCTGCCACCCTCAACGCCGTCACTGCCGCAGCCCGGCTGGGGACCGACATCGAAGTGCTGGTGGCCGGTGCCGGCTGCAGCGCCGCTGCCGAAGCCGCCGCCCAGGTGGCGGGCGTAACCAAGGTGAAGGTGGCCGATGCCGCCGCCTACGCCGAACAGAGCGCCGAAAACGTGGCCGCCCTGCTGGTGGAGGTGGTCAAGGCCGGCGGCTACAGCCACGTTCTGGCCCCGGCCACCAGCCACGGCAAGAACGTACTCCCCCGCGTGGCCGCCCTCCTCGACGTGGCCCAGATTTCCGACATCGTCGCCATCGAGTCCGCCGACACCTTCGTGCGTCCGATCTACGCCGGCAACGCCCTGGCCACGGTCAAATCATCCGATCCGATCAGGGTCATCACCGTGCGCACCACGGCCTTCGACGCGGCAGCCGTAACGGGTGGTTCAGCCAGCATCGAGCCCCTGGCCGCCGGTGCCGAGCTGGGCTTGTCCAAATTGGTCGGCCGCGAACTCACCAAATCAGCCCGTCCCGAACTGGGCGCCGCCAAGATCATCGTGTCCGGCGGTCGTGGCCTGGGCAGTGGCGA
This sequence comes from Zoogloea sp., assembly GCF_028693495.1. GTDB lineage: Bacteria > Pseudomonadota > Gammaproteobacteria > Burkholderiales > Rhodocyclaceae > Zoogloea. The sequence goes on from NZ_JAQUVG010000035.1 coordinate 19,878, forward strand.
CAGCTACAAGGCGGTCCTCGAGCCCCTCGCCGACAAGCTCGGCGCTGCCATGGGCGCCTCCCGGGCCGCCGTGGATGCGGGCTACGTGCCCAACGACTACCAGGTAGGCCAGACCGGCAAGATCGTCGCCCCCCAGCTGTACCTCGCCATCGGCATCTCCGGTGCCATCCAGCATCTGGCCGGCATGAAAGACTCCAAGGTGATCGTCGCGATCAACAAGGATCCGGAAGCCCCGATCTTCCAGGTGGCCGATTACGGACTGGTGGCCGACCTGTTTGAAGCCGTGCCCCAACTGGTGTCCGCCCTTTAAGCGCTGTATGGTGGCCGGATGAGTCCGGCCCTACAGCCTACCTGACCCCGTCATTTAACGAATTCGCAAGGAACCACCATGAGCACCTATGTCGCCCCCGTAAAGGACATGCTGTTTGCCATGAACGAACTGGCCGGCCTGCAGGAGATCGTCGGCCTGCCCGGCAACGAGGAAGTCGCCTCTGACCTGGTCGAGGCCATTCTCGATGAAGCAGGCAAGTTTGCCTCCGAAGTCGTCGACCCCCTCAACAAGGTGGGCGACAAGCAGGGCAACAAGTGGAACAACGGCGTGGTCACCACCGCCGACGGCTTCAAGGAAGCCTACGCATCCTTCTGTGAAACCGGCTGGAACGGCATGCCCGCCTCCACCGAGTTTGGCGGCCAGGGCCTGCCGGTAACGGTGTCCACCGCCGTACTGGAAATGTGGAAATCGGCCAGCATCTCGTTCTCCCTGTGCCAGATGCTCACGCTGGGCGCGGTCGAGGCCATCGCCCACCATGGCTCCGACGAGCTCAAGGCCACCTACCTGCCGAACATGGTGTCCGGCAAGTGGACCGGCACCATGAACCTGACCGAGCCCCAGGCCGGCTCCGACCTGGCCGCCATCCGCAGCAAGGCCGAGCCCCGCGGCGATGGCACTTACGCCATCAGCGGCACCAAGATCTTCATTACCTGGGGCGAACACGACATGGCCGAGAACATCGTCCACCTCGTGCTGGCCCGCCTGCCGGACGCGCCCCCGGGCGTGAAGGGCATCTCCCTGTTCATCGCGCCCAAGTTCCTGGTCAATGCCGACGGCAGCCTGGGCGAGCGCAATGACCTGATCTGTGCCTCCATCGAACACAAGATGGGCATCCACGGCAGCGCCACCGCCGTCATGTCCTTCGGCGACAAGGGCGGCGCCATCGGCTACCTGGTGGGCGAGCCGAACCGCGGCCTCGAGTACATGTTCACGATGATGAACCACGCCCGCCTGAACGTCGGCCTGGAAGGCGTCGGCGTGTCCGAGCGCAGCTACCAGCACGCCCTCTACTACGCTCGTGAGCGGATCCAGGGCAAGATCGTCGGCGACAAGAGCGGCGAGAAGAAGCCGATCCTGCATCACCCCGATGTGCGCCGCATGCTGATGGACATGAAGTCCCGCACCGAAGCCGGCCGCGCCATCGCCTACTACGTGGCGGGCTGCATGGACCGGGCCAAGAGCCACCCGGACGCCGACGTACGCGCTGCCAACCAGCGCCGCCTCGAGCTGCTGACCCCGGTGGTCAAGGGCTGGTGCACCGAAAATGCCCAGGGCATCACCTGGAACGGCGTGCAGGTGCACGGCGGCATGGGCTTCATCGAGGAAACCGGCGCCGCCCAGTACATGCGCGATGCACGCATCATCACCATCTACGAAGGCACCACCGCGATCCAGGCCAACGACCTGATCGGCCGCAAGACCGCCCGGGAAGGCGGCACCAGCATGCAGCAGCTGCTCGCCGACATCGCCGAGACCCGCAGCGCCCTGACCGCGGCCAACGATCCGGCCCTGCAACTTCTGGCAGATGCCCTCGGCAGCGGCATCGCCGCCCTGGATGAAGCCACCCACTGGCTGCTCGCCAACTACGAGGCCCATCCTCAGGCCGCCCATGCCGGCTCGGTCCCCTTCCTCAAGCTTACCGGCATCGTGGTCGGCGGCTGGCTGATGGCCCGTTCCGCCCAGATCGCGGCAGGTCGTCTGAACGACGCCGATGGGGACTTCTACAAGGCCAAGATGGCAACCGCAGCCTACTTCGCCCAGCACGTGATTCCCGAAGCCAACAGCTACCGGGACGCCATCGTGAACGGCGCCGAAGCCGTGCTGGCCCTGGAAGAAGCCCTGTTCTGACCCGCCCTGTTGGGGCCGGACCACTCCGGCCCCAACCCCCAGACACCCCTCGCCGGGCGGGTCATCCGCCCGCGCCCCTCTCCGGAGACAGACCGCATGACCCGTGAAGCGATGGAATACGACGTGGTGATCGTTGGCGCCGGCCCCTCCGGGCTGAGTGCAGCGATCCGCCTGAAACAGCTGGCCGAAAAAGCCGGTGCGGAGCTTTCGGTGTGCGTCGTGGAGAAAGGCTCCGAAGTGGGCGCCCATATCCTGTCCGGAGCGGTCATCGAACCCCGCGCGCTGGCAGAGCTGTTTCCCGACTGGAAGGAACGTGGCGCCCCGCTGAACACCCCGGTGACGGAGGACCGCTTCCTCTTCCTCACCACCGACAAGGCTTACAAGCTGCCCACCCCGCCCCAGATGCACAACGACGGCAACTACATCGTCAGCCTGGGCAACGTGGTGCGCTGGCTGGGCGAGCAGGCCGAGGCCCTCGGCGTCGAGATCTACCCGGGCTTTGCCGCCTCCGAAGTTCTGTACCACCAAGAGGGCGAGCTGCGTGGCTCGGTAAAGGGCATCGCCACCGGTGACATGGGCGTCGAGAAGAACGGCGAACCCGGTCCCAACTACCAACCGGGCATCGAGCTCCACGCGCGCCAGACGGTCTTCTCGGAAGGCTGCCGTGGCTCCCTCACCAAGGGTTTGTTCACCCGCTTCAATCTGCGCGAGGGCGTGGACCCGCAAACCTACGGCATCGGCATCAAGGAGCTGTGGGAGGTGCGCCCCGAGGTGCATCAGCAGGGCCTCACCATGCACACCGTGGGCTGGCCCGTATCTACCGACGTGTATGGCGGCTCCTTCCTGTACCACCTGGAAAACAACCAGGTGGCCGTGGGCTTCGTGGTCGGGCTGGACTATTCCAACCCGCATCTGTCGCCCTACGAGGAATTCCAGCGCTTCAAGACCCACCCGGAGATCCGCACGTTCTTCGAAGGCGGCCGGCGCATCTCCTACGGCGCCCGCGCCCTCAATGAAGGCGGCTTCCAGTCGGTGCCCAGGCTCACCTTCCCGGGCGGTCTGCTGATCGGCGACACCGCGGGCTTCCTCAACGTGCCCAAGGTCAAGGGCACCCACATGGCCATGAAGTCGGGCATCGAGGCCGCCGAGGCCCTGTTCGCCCACCTCACGGTTGATGGCCAGACCGGCCATGAATGCATCGGCTATCCCGAACGCCTCAAGCAAAGCTGGCTGTGGGACGAGCTGTACCAGGTGCGCAACATCCGCCCGAGCTTCCGCTGGGGCCTCCTGGGCGGCATCGCCTACAGCGCCATCGACACCTACCTGCTGAAGGGCCGGGCCCCGTGGACCCTGCATCACCACGCCGACCACACCCAGCTCAAGAAGGCCTCGGAGTGCGCGCCCATCGTTTACCCGAAGCCCGACGGCAAGATCAGCTTCGACCGCCTGTCGTCGGTGTTCATCTCGGCCACCAATCACGCCGAGGAGCAGCCCTGCCATCTGCGCCTGAAGGATGCGTCGGTCCCCATCAGCACCAACCTGGCCCTCTACAACGCCCCGGAAACCCGCTACTGCCCGGCCGGCGTGTATGAAATCGTCGAGGACCCGAGCGGTCCGCGCATGCAGATCAACGCCCAGAACTGCCTGCACTGCAAGACCTGCGACATCAAGGACCCGACCCAGAACATCGACTGGGCCGTGCCGGAAGGCGGCGGTGGGCCCAACTACCCGAACATGTGATCGCTGGCGGCCACCGAGAGCACCTCAAGGTGCCGGAGATGGCAGCCAGTAATCTGTGTAATCCAGGACCAGAGGGAGAACAGCATCTACCTCAGGCCTACAAACATAAAAAATCCAAGAGACCTTTCAAGTCACCTTTCCAGGAGGAACCATGTCAGCGGAGATTTACAAGAAAGTGCGGGCCAACCCCCGCTTCGCCGAGCTGGAGGGCAAGCGCAGCCGCTTTGCCTACCTGCTCACGGCCATCGTTATGGTCACCTACTACGGCATGATGATGCTCGTCGCCTTTGCCCCGGACGTGCTGCGCACGCCCATCTCGGAAGGCGGCATGCTCACCATCGGCGTTCCCATCGGCGCCACCATCATCATCGGCTCATGGCTGCTCACCGGCTGGTTCGTCAGCCGTTCCAACGGCGAGTTTGACCAGATCAACAACGAGATCATCCGGGAGGCCTCCAAGTGACCCACCGCAAGCACCTCCTCGGCGCAGCACTGCTGGCCCTGGCCAGCGCGGGCGCCTTTGCCGCCGACGCCGTCGGCGTGGCCCAGAAGCAGCCCCTCAACATGACCGCCATCGGCATGTTCTTCGTGTTCGTGGTGGCCACCATGGGCATCACCTACTGGGCGGCCAGCCGCACCAAGTCCACCGCCGACTTCTACACCGCCGGTGGTGGCATCACCGGCTTCCAGAACGGCCTCGCCATTGCCGGTGACTACATGTCCGCAGCCACCCTTCTGGGCCTGTCGGCGATGACCTTCTCGAAGGGGCTGGACGGCTTCATCTACGCCATCGGCTTCTTCGTCGGCTGGCCGGTGATCCTGTTCCTGATGGCGGAGCGCCTGCGCAACCTGGGTAAATTCACCTTTGCCGACATCGCCTCCTACCGCCTCGACCAGGGCACCATCCGGACCTTTGCCGCCTTCGGCTCGCTGACGGTGGTGTGCTTCTACCTGATCGTGCAGATGGTGGGTGCCGGCCAGCTGATCAAGCTGCTGTTCGGCCTCGACTACGCCACCGCGGTGGTGGTGGTGGGCATCCTGATGGTGATCTACGTGACCTTCGGCGGCATGATCGCCACCACCTGGGTGCAGATCATCAAGGCCTGCCTGATGCTCTTCGGCGGCACCGTGCTGCTCTTCCTGTCGATGAGCGAGTTTGGCTTCAGCCTGGAAACCGTCGCCAAGAAAGCCGTGGAAGTGCACAAGGACGGCATCAAGATCATGGGCCCGGGCTCGCTGATGGCTGATCCGGTCACTGCCGTGTCCCTGTCCCTGGGTCTGGTGTTCGGCACCGCCGGCCTGCCCCACATCATGATGCGCTTCTTTACCGTGCCGAACGCCAAGGAGGCCCGCAAGAGCGTGTTCGTGGCCAGCGGCTGCATCGGCTACTTCTTCATGGTCGTGTGTGCCCTGGGCCTGATCGCGATCACCATCGTCGGCACCAACCCCGACTTCTATGAAGGCGGCAACACCGCCGGCAAGATGATCGGTGGCGGCAACATGCCGGTGATGCACCTGTCCAAGGCCGTGGGCGGCAACCTGTTCCTCGGCTTCATGTCCGCCGTGGCCTTCGCCACCATCCTCGCAGTGGTGTCCGGGCTGGCCCTGGCGGGTGCCTCCGCCATCGCCCACGACATCTACGCCCGGGTGATCTGCAAGGGAACGGCCAGCGAAACCCAGGAAATGCGCGTCTCCAAGATCGCCACCATCGGCCTCGGCGTTGTTGCAGTGCTGCTGGGCATCCTGTTCGAGAAGCAGAACATCGCCTTCCTCGTCGGCCTGACCTTCGGCATCGCCGCCTCCACCAACTTCCCGATCCTGATCCTGTCCATGTACTGGAAAGGTCTGACCACCCGCGGCGCCCTGCTGGGCGGCCTGGCTGGCCTGATCTCGGCGGTGACCTTCGTGGTGCTGTCCAAGGCCGTGTGGGTGGTGGTGCTGGGCAATGCCGAAGCGATCTTCCCCTACGAGCAACCCGCCCTGTTCTCGATGCCCCTGGCTTTCTTCTTCACCTGGCTGTTCTCGGTCACCGACTCGAGCGCGCGGGCCAAGATCGACAAGGCCGGCTTCGACGACCAGTACGTGCGTTCCCAGACCGGCATCGGCGCAGCCAGCGCCAGCGCCCACTAAGAACAGGAACACAAGGTTTTTCTTCCTCCCCCTCGAGGAATTTCCGGGCGCCTGCGGGCGCCCGTTTTTTTCACTGGCAACCCGCCAGCCGGAGAGGATCGTACCGATGAAGGTGCGGTGTGAATCGCGGGATGCCCAACGCATCTGGCCGGGCCCTTCCCCCGTCACCCGGCGTGCAGGCAAAGCCTGCCCACACACTTGCCTTGCCAACGCACAAAGGGACTTGCACCCGCAGGAGTGGGCCCATGCTGGGCGTAAACGTAAAAAAGCCCGGATAACCGGGCTTTTCTTTATCTGCCGGTGGGCTGCACCGGCGATACGACCGCGGAGGCTCAGGCCACCGGGTTGATGTTGGCGGCCTGCAGGCCCTTCGGGCCGGTGACCACGTCGAAGGTCACGCGCTGGCCTTCGGTCAGGGTCTTGAAACCCTTGCCCTGGATGGCGGAGAAGTGAGCGAACAGGTCGTCACCGCCAGCTTCCGGGGTGATGAAACCGAAACCTTTGGAGTCATTGAACCACTTAACGGTACCGTTTGCCATGTTGAATATCCTTTTATAAAAAAATTGCAGGGACATGCCCCGAGGGTAGGGCGAAGCTCAAGATGGCGGGGTGATGAGGACCAGACGACCGCGTTAAGCGCGTACAGAACCAACAACAACAACACTACTACTTGAAGATCGCGGAGACATACTGTGCACTGTATCCGGGCTTAAGGCAAACATTATTTGCGCAAAATGCAAAAAATCCGGGGGCCAGTGCGGCAATCCACCACATTCACTGCCGGGAGACTCCGCGCTACAGTATTTTCAGGCGTACAGACGCCCCCGACTCCGCTGCGCCCTCCCCGCCTGTCGGCCCCCGTGCCCCGGCTTCGGGGATAATTGCCCGATGCCCCTGCAGACACACTCCCACGCCTCCCTTTCCCGCTCGGCCGACACGCTGCGTCGCCTGCTGGCCCTGCGCGGATGGTCCGTGGCCGGGATGAGCCTGGTGATCCTGGCGGTGCCCTGGCTACTGGACATTCCTCTTCCCGCATTGCCTTTGCTGCAGGTTGTTGCGGGCCTGGTCATCATCCATCTGCTGTCCCTGGCACGCCTGCGCCACCCTGCAAAAGTTCGCCAGGCCGAGCTGTTCCTGCACCTGACCATTGATCTGGGCGCCTGGAGCGTCTTCCTCTATTACACGGGCGGAGCCACCAACCCTCTGATTTCACTGCTGCTACCCCTGGTGGCGATTGGTGCCGCCAGCCTGAGCGCCCCCTACGCCTGGGCCCTGGCGGGGCTCGCGGTGGCGGCCTACTCAATCCTCTGGGATTTCAACGAGCAGCTGGACATCTACGATTCGGGCCTGGCCGTCCATTGGCACCTGGCAGGCATGTGGCTGACCTTCGCGCTCTCCGCTGCGGTGATCGTCTGGTACGTGGTGCGCATGACCGCCACGATCCGCCGCCGGGATCAGGCCCTGGCGGAAGCCCGGGAAGCCCGCCTGCGCAACGAACGGATCGTTGCCCTGGGTAACCTGGCAGCAGGAGCAGCCCACGAGCTGGGAACGCCCCTGGGTACCATGGCCATCCTCGCTGGCGAACTGGCCCGCAACCCGACCCTGGACCCGGACACCCGGGCCGACGCCGAGCTGCTGGGAGAGCAGATCACCCACTGCAAGGCGATCCTGGGCAACCTGACCCTGCGGGCAGGCAGCCTGCGGGCCGAAGGAGGGGAGATCCTGGCTGCCGAAGCCTGGCTGCGCGGCATCATCGAACGCTGGCGCAGCCTGCGGCCCCACGTGCCCCTGTCCGTACGCTGGGACTGCGGCACACCAGAGCCCGAACTGGTGGCCGATGCCACCCTGGAACAGGCCATCCACAACCTGATCAACAACGCCGCCGACGCCAGTCCCGACGGGGTCGAATGCGAAGTCCGTGTCAGCGCGGGAGAAATTCAGGTCCGGGTACTGGACCGGGGCCCAGGCATGCCGGCCGATTTCCGGCCTCCCACCGAACGCTTTCCCCCCGATGGCGCCCGGGACGGACTCGGCATCGGTCTCTTGCTGGCCTATGGTGCAGTGGAGCGCTGCGGGGGCCTGATCCACTTCGACCGCCGGCCCGGCGGTGGCACCATCGTCACCCTTACCCTTCCCCTCGCCCGCCTCCATCCATGATCTCTCCGGACGCTCCTCACATCCTCGTCATCGACGACGACCCTGCCTTCAACCGGGTGCTGACCCGCGCCCTGAGCCAACGCGGCTTTACCGTGTTCGGCGCCCAGGACCCGGAAGCCGCCCTCAGCCTGGCCCGCCTCCATGAACCCGAATACGTGGTGCTGGACCTCAACATCGGCGGCAGCTCGGGACTGCGCATGATTGAACCCCTGCTGGCGGCCAATCCGGACTGCCGGATCCTGGTCCTCACCGGATATGCAAGCATCGCCACCACCGTGGATGCCATCAAGCTCGGGGCGACCCAGTATCTGGCCAAACCCGCCGATGTGGATGCGATCCTGAAGGCCCTGAATGCCACCGAGGTGGTGATCGCCGATCAAGTCTCCGCCGGTCCGATGTCGGTGGACCGGCTGGAATGGGAGCACATTCAGCGCGTGCTCGCCGAAAACGAGGGAAACATCTCCGCCACCGCCCGAGCGCTTAAAATGCACCGTCGTACACTTCAACGGAAACTGGCCAAACGGCCGGCAAAGGAATGAAACCCACGGAAAACCCTGATGCACGCGTCCGCCTCGACAAATGGCTCTGGGCTGCCCGCTTCTTCAAGCACCGCACCCAGGCCACCGAGGCCGTGGACGGGGGCAAGATCCAGCTCAACGAAATACGGGTCAAGCCGGCCCGTGACGTCAAGATGGGCGACCGAATCGACATCCAGATCGGCGACAACCGCTTCTGCGTGATCGTCAAAGGCATCGCTGACAAGCGGGGCAGCGCCACCATCGCCCAGGCCCTCTACGAAGAAACCCCGGACAGCATTGCCGCCCGGGAAGCCCAGCGGGAGCAACGCCGCCTGGCGGCCCCGCCCGGCGCCGACCTCCACGGCCGGCCCACAAAACGGGACCGACGCCAGATGGGGCGCTTCAGCGGCGACTTCTGAACCCGTCGGATGCAAACACGCGCGGGATCGGGCGCCTGCTGTGCGTCACCCCTGGCCAGGAGCCGGGAAACGCAAGCAGGCACAGGCCCGCCACCCTACAACCCCAGGGCCAGGGCTACGGGCAAGAAGGCCAGAGCAGCCACATTGCCGATCAGTACCATGGACGCCACCTTTTCCGGCTCCTGACCGTAACGCTCGGCAAAGATGTAATTGAGCACCGCCGGGGGCAGGGCACCGAACACCAGCAACAAGGCCCTCTCCCGCTCCGGCAGGGGAACAAGCTGCATCACCACCACCGCCAGCACCATGCCGATGACCGGCCGGGCTACCGCTCCGACCACCCCCAGGCGGATCTCGGAAATCCGGGACTCCGTCAGGCGTACCCCCAGCGCAAACAGCATCAAGGGAATGGAAATGTCTCCGAGCATCTTGATCGCGACCATCGCTGGTGGCCAGATCTCGACACCAGCAACCCCCACCACCAGACCCGCCAGGGTGGCCAGCACGGAAGGTACCCTCCAGACGCTGGCGAGACGGATATGGTGATCCAGCAGCCAGGCACCGTAGGAAAAATGCAGCAGGTTGGAGACCATGAACATCACCACCGCCGGAGCCAGCGCATCGTCGCCAAAGGCCAGCACGGCCAGGGGAAGCCCCAGGTTGCCGCAGTTGTTGAACATGATCGGCGGCATGAAGGTCCTGGGCTGGTACCCCAATGCCCTGGCCCCCCACCAGCCAGCCACGCCGGAGCCGATCACCACAGCCAGGGTGGCCCCCAGCAGGGGCAGGAACTCGGTGATGTGGAAGGATTTGTTGGCCAGCGCGCCAAAGACCAGGGCCGGCACGAATACATCCATGTTCAGCTTGTTGGCATGGGACAGGTCCGGCCTGGCCCGCCTCCCCACCAGGAAACCGATCGCCGTGATGGCAAACAGGGGAAAGAGGATGGAGATGATGCGCAGGAGCATGGGGCGGTGAGGGGTGAGGGGTGAGGGGTGAGGGGTGAGGGGTAAGGGGTGAGGGGTGAGGGGTGAGGGGTGAGGGCATTTGAAACCAGGCGTGTTCAAAAAGGAAGAGGGCCGCTACGCGGCCCCCCTCACCTCTTCCATCTCACTGCGTGTTACAGCACATACCTTGC
>NZ_JAQUVG010000036.1 GCF_028693495.1 Zoogloea sp.
AAGCGGGTAATTGAATCCTCCAGGGTTTACTATTTACGCCGGCAACGATGCGCTTCGAAGGCGGGTTGCCGAAACCCAAGCATCGCAACAAGAAGTAAGCCTTCATGAAAAATAGTACCCAAGCGACCTTTATCGGACTCCTTGCGATCCTGTTATGGAGTGCGACGGTGGGTTTGGTTCGTGGTGTCACTGAAAACCTCGGTGTGACAGGGGGAACTTCGTTGATGTACACCGTGGCGTCGGTGTTGCTGGTGCTGACGGTGGGTCTTCCAAAAATCAGCGCGTTTCCCCGTGCCTATCTCTTCTGGGGAAGCAGCCTGTTTGTTTCTTATGAGGTCTGCCTTTCCCTGTCCATTGGTTACGCAACCAGTAGCCGCCAGGCGATTGAGGTGGGTATGGTCAATTATCTGTGGCCGGCGTTTACGATCCTGGGGGCGATCTTCTTCAACAAGCAGCGGTGGAGTTGGCTGATCGTTCCTGGTTTCTTCATCGCTGTTCTCGGGATCTGTCTGGTGCTCGGGGGCAACCAGGGGTTGGCGCTTGAGGGCATCTCGAGGAACATCCAGGACAATCCGCTGAGCTACGGCCTGGCTTTTGCGGGTGCGGTGATTTGGGCGGCGTATTGCACGGTGACCACCAGGATTGCCGGCGGCAAGAACGGCATCACTCTGTTCTTCATGCTGACGGCCATGGCGCTGTGGGCCAAGTATCTGGATTCGGGGGAGGGGGCGATGGTGTTCAGTGTTCCGGCGCTCACCTACCTGGCGCTGGCCGCGGCGGCGATGGGGTTTGGGTATGCGGCCTGGAATGTGGGCATCTTGCACGGCAACGTCACGGTCCTCGCCGGGGCTTCGTATTTCATCCCGGTGTTTTCCGCTGCGCTGGCCGCCTCGCTGCTCCAGGCGCCCCTGTCGTTTGCGTTCTGGCAGGGGACGTCGCTGGTGTGCGTGGGGTCGATCTTGTGTTGGCTTGCGACCCGACGCCGACCCCCTAAAGTGGCGTCCGCTTAGGGGGACCATCGCGGACGCGTCTCGGAAGCCTGGATCGGCCGCGGGCCGATTCAGGCCAGCACCCCTCGCCGATATTCATCCAGCGCCTGTTCGATTTCTTCCCGGGTGTTCATGACGAACGGGCCGTATTGCACCACGGGTTCGCCCAGGGGGCGGGCGGCGAGGAGGAGGAAGCATGCGCCGTCGGCGCCGGCGCCGGCGCTGACGCGGGCGGTGGTGCCGTTGGAGAGCACGCCGGCCTGGCGGGCGGGCAGGGGTTTCTGTTGTCCGTCTGCGCCAATCAGCAGGCTGCCGGCGTAGGGATACACGAAGGCGCTGTGGCCTTCGGGGATGGCCTGTTCAAAGCTGCCTCCGGCGTCGAGGCGTACATCCAGGAAGAGGGGCGCGGTGGAGATGCCCTGGATGGGGCCGGTGACGGGGCCGTTGGCCGTGATGACTTCGCCGGCCACGACTTTGACCTGGGCGTCGGCGAGGGCGACGGTGGGGATTTCTTCAGGCTGGATGTCCCGGTAGCCAGCGGGTTTCATCTTTTCGCGGGCGGGCAGGTTGATCCAGAACTGGAAGCCGTGGAGGCGGCCTTCTTTCTGCAGGGGCATTTCCGAGTGGATGATGCCTTTGCCGGCGGTCATCCATTGGGCGCCGCCGGCACGCAGGTGGCCTTTGTTGCCCAGGTGGTCCTGATGTTCGAAGTCGCCGGCGAGCATGTAGGTGACGGTTTCGAAGCCCCGGTGGGGGTGGGGGGGGAAGCCGGCGATGTAGTCGTCCGGGTTGTCGGAGGCGAACTCGTCGAGCATCAGGAAGGGGTCCAGCCGCAGCCCCTGGCTTTGTCCCAGGCTGCGGCGCAGTTTGACGCCGGCTCCATCGGACACGGGGATGGACGGGATGATGTGCTGGAGGCTGCGGAGGGTCATGATGGGCTCCTGGGGGTTTGAGGGTCAGGCGGTGAGTTCGGCAACGCGCTGGTGGGCGGCGTCGAGGGCCTTGGTCTTGCTCTCTTCACCCATGTTGAGACCTTCGGCGTAGACGAATTCCACGTCGGTGATGCCAATGAAGCCCAGCACGCTCTGGAGGTAGCCGGTCTGGGTGTCGGCGGGGGTGCCGGCGTAGAGGCCGCCGCGGGCAGCGAGGATGACGGCCTTCTTGCCCTTGAGCAGGCCTTCGGGGCCGGTGGCGGTGTAACGGAAGGTGACGCCGGCACGGGCCACGTGGTCGATCCAGGCCTTGAGGGTGGAGGGAATGCCGAAGTTGTACATGGGCACGCCGATGATGATCTCGTCGGCCTGGCGGAGTTCTTCGATCAGGGCGTCGGAGAAGGCCACCACGGCGGCTTGTTCGGCGCTGCGTTCTTCGGCGGGGGTGAGGAAGGCGGTGAAGCGGGCGGCATCCAGGTGGGGCACAGGCTCGGCGGCCAGGTCGCGGGTCACCACTTGGATATCGGGGTTGACGGCGACGCGGGCGGCCACGTAGCGGTCGGCGAGCTGGCTGGATTGACCGTTGTTGGCAAACAGGCTGGCGTTGATCTTGAGCAGGGTGGTCATGGTGTGTTTCTCCGTCAGGGTGATCGATGAATGTATTAAACGATTTACAAGAAAGATAAAAAAGAACAAGATTTAGCGTAAATCTATCGAATGAATTGATATGAATTCTGTTCCTCACATCGCGCTGGACCAGTGGCGTGCCCTGATTGCGGTGGTGGATGCCGGGGGATATGCCCAGGCGGCGGTACGGCTCCACAAGAGTCAGTCGGCGGTGACCTACGCGGTGCAGAAGATCGAGTCGGTGCTGGGGGTGGAGGTATTCGGGATCCAGGGGCGCAAGGCGGTGCTCACCGGTACGGGGCAGATGCTGTACCGCCGGGCGCTGGCGTTGGTGGCCGAGGCGGCGGACCTGGAGCAGATGGCGCGCAAGCTGTCGGCGGGCTGGGAGCCGGAGATCGGTCTGGCGGTGGAGATTCTGTTTCCGCCGCCGGTGCTGCTGTCCTGTCTGGCCCGCTTCGGGCAGGAGGCGCCGCGCACCCGGGTGGAGGTGATCGAATCGGTACTGGGGGGCACGGGGGAGGCCTTGCTGACGGGCCGTGCCGATCTGGCGGTCACGCCCCACGTGCCGCCGGGCTTTCTGGGGCAGCCGCTGATGCGTCAGCGCTTGCTGGCGGTGGCGCATCCCGACCATCCGCTCCATGCCCGGGGGCGTACCCTCACCGAGCGGGATCTGCGGGCCCATCGGCATCTGGTGGTGCGGGAAACCAGCTCCACCCGCAGTTCCCGCAGTCAGAGCGTGGAGGTGGATCAGCGCTGGACCTTCAGTAGCCTGTTCATGTCGATTGCCGCTGCGGTGGCGGGGCATGGGTTTGCGTGGTACCCCGAGGCATTGATCGTTGCCCATCTGGCCGAAGGCCGCTTGAAGGCGTTGCCGCTGGATGGCGCTGAGCGGCGCTTTGTGGAGATGTACATGGTGCTGGCGGATCCGGACGGGGCCGGGCCGGGCGTGCTGCGCCTTGCGGACATCATCCGCGAGACGGTGGCGGGGGCGGACATCCCTTAGCGCGGAGCGGGGGACTTTTCCAGGCGTCGGCTGATGCGCGCCAGCAGCAGGCAGCCCAGCCAGTAGAGGGCTGCGATGAAGAGCCAGGCTTCCAGGTAGAAGGGGCGCCACTGGGCGTCTCCCGCCAGGGCGAGGCCCAGGCTTCCGGTGAGCTCGTAGAGGCTGACCACGGTGACGAGGGAGGTGTCCTTGAACAGGCTGATGGCACTGTTGGCCAGGGACGGGCTGACGTGACGCAGCACCTGGGGCAGCACGATCCAGCGCTGGATCTGCCAGCGGCCCAAGCCGAGGGCGGCGGCGGCATCCTGCTGGCCTTGAGGGAAGGCCTGCAGCCCGCCCCGGAGGATTTCCGATACGTAGGCGCTGGCAAACAGCACGATGGCCAGCAGTACCCGTTCGAGCATGCCGAGGCCGAGGCTGTCGGGCAGCAGCAGGGGGAGCAGGAAGGAGGCGACGAAGAGCGCAGCCACCAGCGGGATGCCCCGACACAGCTCCACGTAGGCAGTGAGCAGGCCTTCCACCACCGGCAGTCCGCTGCGGCGCCCGTAGGCGATGGCCATGCCCAGGGGCAGGGCGGTGGCCATGCCGACGCCTGTGAGCAGCAGGGTGAGGGGAAGGCCGCCCCAGTTCTCGGTGAGCACCGGTGTGAGCCCGGCAAAACCGCCGCCCAGCAGGGCCACGGCAAGGAAGGGCGGCAGGGTCAGGGCGACCAGAAGGCGTGTTCCCCGAAGCCAGCCCTGGGCCCCCGCAAGCCAGCCGCCCAGGATCAGCCCACTGGCCAGCATGGGTCGCCATGCCAGTTCGTCCGGGTAGCGGCCGAGCAGGATGAAGCGGGCTTTCTCGGCCACTACGCCCCAGCAGGCGCCCCGTCCCTGGAGCGCCTCGCAGGCGGCCACGTCGGGAGAAAAATGGGCGTTGAGCAGGCCCCACTGGAAGAGGGGCGGCAGCACCAGGGCAATGCAGCCCAGGCTCAGCAGGGTGAGCAGGGTCTGGAGGGCATCGCAGAACAGGCTGCGGCGCAGGCGAGCGATCATGGGGCGTTCCGGTACTGGCGTCGTTCCAGGCGCGCGGCGACGGTGGCGGCCAGCAGGGACAGCAGCAGGTAGATGCCGATGACAATGCTCAGGCATTCCAGGGCGCGACCGGTCTGGTTGAGGCTGGTGCCGGCCACCGAGAGCAGATCGGGATAGCCGATGGCCACACCCAGGGAGGCGTTCTTGAACAGGTTGAGCAACTGGCTGGTGACGGGCGGCAGGGCGGCCCGCCAGGCTTGCGGGAGCAGGACGAGCCAGAAGGCTTGCGGGGGGGACAGGCCCGGGGCCAGCGCCGAGTGTTTTTACCCCGGGGGCAGGGCGCCGATGGCTCCGCGCAGGGTTTCGGTGATGTAGGCCGCGGCATAGCTGGACAGGCCAATCAGCAGGGCTAGGTATTCCGGGGTGAGGCGGGCGCCGCCCTCGATGCCGAAGCCGGCGGGTTCGGGGATCTCCCAGCCGGTGTCGCCCCACCAGGGCAGGGCCAGTCCGGATTTGCTGAGATAGAGGCCCGGTGCCGGATGGAATGCGGCTTCGGTCGTGGGCAGCAGGTCGGTGAGGATGAAATACCAGGCGAGCAGGTGGAGCAGCAGTGGCAGGTTGCGGATGCCTTCCACCACCGTACCGCACAGGCTTCGGGCCGCCGGGTTGTCGGAGAGGCGGCCGAAGCCCAGCAGGATGCCGAGCAGCACGGCCAGCAGGGCGCCGGGCAGGGCGACCCGCAGGGTGTTGAGCAGCCCGGCCAGGAAGGCGCGCCAGGTTGCGTCGGCGGGTTCAAAGGCCATGGGGCTCTCGCCCAGGGCAAAGCCCGCCGGTTCGAGCAGGAAGTCGAAGCCGCTGCGAATGCCCCTCTGGGCCAGATGGCTGGCCGTGGTGTCGGCCAGCAGCCACAGCAGCAGGGCGATCAGGGCGAGGACAAGCCCCTGGACCAGCGCCGCCCGCCGCATCAGCGCAGGGGCTGGGCGTACATCAGGCCGCCCTTGTTCCACTGGGCATTGAGCCCCCGCTGCAGTTTGAGGGGCGAGGCAGCACCCAGGTGACGTTCGAAGATCTCGCCGTAGTGGCCCACGGCCTTGATGGCCCGTGCGGCCCACTCCCGATCCAGGCCGAGGGATTTGCCCAGGTCTTCCCCAACGCCCAGAAAGCGCTGCACGGCGGGATCGGGGGAGGACTTGAGGCTGTCCACGCGGGCCTGGGTGATGCCCAGCTCTTCCGCTTCGATCAGTGCGTTGAGGGTCCATTTGACGATGGCGAACCATTCGTCGTCGCCCCGGCGCACCGCAGGGCCGAGGGGCTCCTTGGAGATGATTTCCGGGAGGATCAGGTAGTCGTCGGGATTGGGGGCTTCCTTGGCGCGGATGAAGGCGAGGGCGGAGGCGTCGGTGGTGTAGGCCTGGCAGCGGCCGCTGAAGAAAGCCTTGAGGGAGGCCTCGAACTTGTCGAAGACCACGGGTTTCATCTTGATCCCCTGGGCGCGGCTGTAGTCGGCCAGGTTCTTTTCGGTGGTGGTGCCCGATTGCACGCATACTTCAGCGTTCTTGAGCTGCCTGGCGCTGGTGACCCTGGTTTTTTTGGCGACCAGGAAGCCTTGCCCGTCGTAGTAGGCGACGCCGGCAAAGTGCAGGCCCTGACCTGCGTCGCGGGTGAGGCTCCAGGTGGTGTTGCGGGAGAGCACATCCACTTCGCCCGACTGGAGTGCGGTGAAGCGCTGCTGGGAACTCAGCGGCACCCAGCGCACCTTGTCCGGATTGCCCAGCACGGCGGCAGCCAGGGCGCGGCACAGATCGGCGTCAAGCCCTTTCCAGTTCCCCTGGCTGTCTGCGGAAGAGAAACCGATCACGCCGGTGCTCACGCCGCAGCTCAACTGGCCGCGGGATTTGATGGCGTCAAGGGTCTTGCCCGCCAATGCTGGAGCGGAAACAAGGGAAAGGGCCGCCGTGGCGGCCAGCAGCGGAATGAAGCGGCGCATGTTGAGCATGGGAAGGGGAAGAGCGTTGGCTGTATAGCTTATCGGTCTTCGGGCGTCTGATGCAAAGCAGCAGGGGCAGATCGCCCGATGTAGGCGCCAATGGGCGGGGTAGAGGCCGCTGGCGTGCATGTCGACGGGCATGTCGGCTTGCGGCGGGAGGCTCCCCCGGAAAACAATAGCCGCCAGAGACCGTGAGCCCTCGCCTTCGCGGCGAAACCAAGGAGAAAAAACGATGATGTTGTTCCGATGGACTGCGGCCCTGTGCCTGCTGGGAACCCTGGGGGTGGCCCAGGCCGATGCCCGTCCCGATCCCAATCTGGCGCGCAACCTTGCGGCCACCTGTGCCAATTGCCATGGCTCCGAAGGCCGTTCCGTGCCGGGTTCGGGCGCCGAATCCCTGGCGGGGGGCGACAAGGACAAGCTGTTGCAGAAGCTGATGGATTTCCGCTCGGGGGCCAAGCCCGCGACGATCATGCACCAGATCGCCAAGGGATACTCGGAAGCACAACTGGAACAGATCGCGGCCTATTTTGCCGCGCGCAAGTGAGGGGCAGGCCATGACGAATCGACGCAATTTTCTGAAGGCTTCCTCTGCGGCAGTGGGCGTGGCGGCGGTACCGGGCCTGGCGGGCTGTGCCGCAGGCAGCCGCCCCCGTGGCCATGTGGTGGTGGTGGGCGGGGGCTTTGGTGGGGCGACCGTGGCCAAATATCTGCGCATGTGGAGCCAGCAGGGGGTGGATGTCACCCTCGTGGAGCGCCAGCCCCAGTTCATCTCGTGCCCGATCTCCAACCTGGTGATCGGCGGCGACAAGACCCTGGCGGACATCACGATCAGCTACGAGGGACTCCGCAACACCTGGGGCGTGAAGGTACTCCAGGATGAGGTGGTTGGGGTCGATGCGGCCAGCCGCAGTATTCGTCTTGCCTCGGGGGGTACCCTGAGCTATGACCGGCTGGTGCTGTCGCCGGGCATCGACTTCATGTTCGATCAGGTGCCTGGCCTGGAGAGCGATGCCGCCCAGGCAACCGTCCTCCATGCCTGGAAGGCGGGGGCCCAGACGGTGGCCCTGCGCAAGCAGCTGGAAGACATGCGGGATGGGGGCGTGTATGCATTGACCA
Source organism: Zoogloea sp. (assembly GCF_028693495.1). GTDB lineage: Bacteria > Pseudomonadota > Gammaproteobacteria > Burkholderiales > Rhodocyclaceae > Zoogloea. The sequence continues at coordinate 7,671 of NZ_JAQUVG010000036.1, forward strand.
TTCCCAAGGCCCCTTACCGCTGCCCTCCGGGCCCCTATGAGCGGGCCTGCCTGGTGGCCAACTATCTCAAGCAGCACAAGCCCCGTTCCAAGGTGCTGGTGCTGGATGCCAATGAGGAAATCATCTCCAAGAAGGGCCTGTTCACCAAGGCTTTCGAACAGTACAAGAGCATCCTGGAATACCGCCCCGGCAGCGAGCTCCGGGAAGTGGATGCCGCCAGCCGTACGGCGGTGCTGGAGTTCGACAAGGTCAAGGCGGACGTCCTGAACGTGGTGCCGCCCCAGCGGGCGGGCAACATTGCTGCCCGCTCCGGCCTCAAGCTGATCAATAACCGCTGGGTGGACATCGACTGGCTGAGTTTCGAGTCCGTCAATACGCCGGGGCTACATGTGATCGGCGATGCGATTTTTCCGGCGCCCACGATGCCCAAGTCTGGCCACATGGCTAACCAGCACGCCAAGGTGGCGGCCGCGGCGATCCTCAACCTGCTGGCCGGAGAGGCGCCGAGTCCTGCCCCCGTGGTGATGAACACCTGCTACAGCTTTGTGGATTCCAGGAACGTGATTCACGTGGCGTCGGTGCATCAGTACGATGCGGCCAAGAAGACCGTCATGCCGGTTGCCGGGGCCGGCGGCGTGTCGGCGGCGGCCAACGAACTGGAGGGCAAGTACGCCTTGTCCTGGGCGAAGAACATTTGGGCCGACATGCTTGCCTGAACATCTGCAGCACCAAAAACGGGCCACTGGAGACGTGGCCCGTTTTTTGTCCGCCGCTCGAGGCTACTGCAGGATGGCCATGTAGGCGGAGACGGCCTTCACTTCCAGCTCCGTGAGTCTGAGGGGCCCGGCGTGGATCGCCATGCTGTCGTTCGTGCGCGCCTGTTTGTGCCCCTGTTTCAAGCGGTTTTCCAGGTAGGGCACATGCTGGCCTGCCAGGCGGGGCAACTGGGCGGTACCGTGCCCTTTTTCCCCGTGGCAACTGGCGCAGGAGGCCACCCCTGCAGGGGCCTTGCCGCTGGCGAAGATGATCTGCCCCAGGCGGGTGAGTTCGCTGTCGCTCACGGTCTCGCGACCCGGCTGCTTGTTTTCGAAATACCGGCCCAGCGCGTCCATCTCGCCGGGTGTCAGGTCGCTGACCATGCTGGTCATGGTCTCGCTTTGGCGCTGACCGTTTTTGAAGTCGCTCAGTTGCCTGGCGATGTATTGCGCGTGTTGTCCCGCCAGGCGGGGGTAGAGCGCCGACGCGTTTTCCCCCTCCATGCCGTGACACAGGAAGCAGCGCCCCCCAACAATCTCTTCGGCGCGTTTCAGATCAGCAGCCGTACCCACTTGCACAAAGACGACCCCCAGGACGAGTGTGACAGCAACACGTCTCCCTTTCATGCGGGCTTTCTCTTGTTTTGATCTGGTGAAACGCATCAGAACAGTCTTGTTTCCTGAAATCCTGCCGGAAAGCAAAGACCACGCTTTGCGTGGCCTGTGTGCTGGAATCTGGTGGGCAGTACCGGGATCGAACCAGCGTCATCATCTTTAACAGCCACACCAATGCTACGTTTCGAGGGCTATGTTGTCCAGGCTCTGCCACGGCCCTGAACTAAATGAAAGCTGCCCCGCGGAGTTGGACTTTGAATAGTCCGGATATGGCTGCTTGACTCAAAAGAGTGTCGGAATAATTTACACGGGTCAGTCTATATTTCGTTCTTTTTACATTTAAATTATTGTTTTAATTAAAAAAAATTTTTAGGCATAGACTTTGCTTTCTGTCTTCTGTCAAAATATTAAATGCCTTCTATTTCATGAAAAAATATCTCGCCTTGCTGCTTGTCTCTGCCGTATTTGGCGCTTCTGCATATGCAGCGCCTGCCCCCTACGGCGAGCCGGGAACGCAGAATTCAACAACGTACTCATATGTTGCTGCCAGTAGTGGTGATGTCTCTGTGTATTTTGCAGGAGGGACCGGCGGATATAGTCTCGAACTTGGATTGCTGATCAATGGGGTTAATACGGGTCTTTATGGTTTGAACAACTACACGTCCAGCTATGGGCAAACGTTCAATTTTGGTCCGGCCAACGCTGGGGATGCTCTGGTTTTCATGATCCGTAACATCAACCCGGGCAACGTCGCACCCTGGTATTCGGACGTGAGCTTGAACTCTGATGGCGTAAACCACGTTTATTCGAGCCAGTACTCGGGTGACAACCTGATTCCTGAGGGCACATTTATTGCCTTTGAAGATCTGGAAGGCGGCGGGGACTTTAACTACGACGACATCAAATTTGTTTTGACCAACGTCATCGACCGTAATAACAGCGTTCCCGAACCTGCCTCTCTCGTGCTCGCTGGCTTGGGCGCAGCGGGCTTGGGGTTCATTCGCAGGCGGAAAGCACCGCAAGCCTCCTAAGCAGAGCAGAGCATTAATACCTAAGCCGGGCCATCCCGGCTTTTTATCTGCACATCGCTTTGAGATTTGCAGGGTTGACCTGCATCGGGTAGAGACACAAACAAAATCAGGCGCCTATGGGCGCCTGTTTTTGTTGTCTTACTAGACACGCACTGTCTTTTAAACTACTGAAACAATGCGTTTTTATGTGGTGGGCGGTACTGGGATCGAACCAGTGGCTTCCACCGTGTGAAGGTGGCACTCTACCGCTGAGTTAACCGCCCGTCGAGTGAGAAAGAATTATAGAGATGCTTTCGTGATGCGTCAAGTTTTTTATGGTTTTCCCCGTTTTTTTCCTGAACCGTCGTATCTGTCAGCCCAGCAGATGCAGGATGCCGTCGAGGCCGCTGTGGTTCAGCGCGTGGGTTGCCTTTTCCCGCACAACCGGTTTGGCGTGGTAGGCGATGCCGATTCCTGCCTCTCCGAGCATGGGGAGGTCGTTGGCGCCATCGCCGGCCGCAACGACACTATCCTGTTTGAATCCATGGTGCTGGCGGACCATCCGCAAGGTGTGCCGCTTGGCCTCTCCGTCGATGATGTCCCCCTTGACCCTGCCAGTAAGCTTGCCGTTCCGGATTTCCAGTTCGTTGGCCACCGCGTAGTCGAAGCCCAGTTGTTTTTGCAGGCGGTCGGTGAAGTAGGTGAAGCCGCCGGACACGAGCACTGTGGTGATGCCCGCCTGCTTGAGGCCGGCAATCAGCTTTTCTGCGCCTGGGTTGAGGCGCAGCCGTTCGTTGAACACCCGTCCCAGGGCATCCTCTGCCAGCCCTTCGAGCAGCGCGACCCGCCGGGTCAGGGAGGCCCGGAAATCCAGCTCACCCCGCATGGCCGCTTCGGTGATGGCTGCGACCTCCGCCTTCAGCCCCTGCATGTCGGCGATCTCATCGATGCATTCGATATTGATCAGGGTGGAGTCCATGTCGGTGACGAACAGACGGAAATCCGTCAGCCGTCTATCTTCCGGGATGAAGGCGTGATCGAGCTGGTGCTGCTCGCAATAGGCGAGCACATCGGGGTGGGGCTGGGCGTGGAGAAGGCGGAAGGCATTGTTGCCCAGCCGGCCGATCCCATCGGAGCTGGTCAGGGCAGACAGATCCTTCAGGGCCCGGGTTTCGACCCGAGTCCCCTGGACGACCAGGTTCATCAGTCAGCGCTCCGTTTGGGCAGGATCTCCCGGAGGATGTCACGGGTATTGCGGATCATGGCTTCGGTCGTGCTCCAGTCCACGCAGGCATCGGTTACCGAGCAGCCGTAGCGCAACTGGGAAAGATCGGCCGGGATCGGCTGGTTGCCCGCTTCGATGTTGCTTTCGATCATCAGGCCGACAATGGATTGGTTGCCCTCGCGGATCTGGTGGGCCACATCACGCATGACCAGAGGCTGGTACTCCGGATTTTTCCAGGAGTTGGCGTGGGAGCAGTCGATCACGATGTTGGCCGGAAGCCTGGCCTTGGTGAGGGCCTTTTCAGCGAGGGAGACCGACACTGTGTCGTAGTTTGGGCGACCGCCGCCGCCGCGCAGGACCACATGACCGTAGGCGTTGCCCCGGGTGCGGATGACGGAGGACTGCCCCTGGCCGTTGATGCCGAGGAAGCTGTGGGGGTGGGATGCCGAAAGGATGCCATTGACTGCCGCATCAAGGGAGCCATCGGTGCCGTTCTTGAAACCGACCGGGGTGGACAGGCCGGAGGCCATTTCCCGGTGGGTTTGGGATTCGGAGGTGCGGGCTCCGATGGCCGTCCAGGCCACCAGGTCACCATAGTACTGGGGTGCAATGGGGTCGAGGGCTTCGGTTCCGGTGGGCAGGCCGGCTTCATTCACTTCCAGCAGGAAACGGCGGGCCTTTTCCATGCCTTCGTCGATACGGAAGGAGTCGTCCATGTACGGATCATTGATGTAGCCTTTCCAGCCGGTGGAGGTGCGGGGCTTCTCGAAATACACGCGCATCACCAGCACCAGGGTGTCGGAGACTTCGTCGGCCAGCTGCTTGAGCCGGCGGGCGTAGTCCAGGCCCGCGACCGGGTCGTGGATGGAGCAGGGGCCGACGACCACGAAAACCCGGGGGTCCTTGCGGTCGAGGATGGCTTGAAGGGTACGCCGGCCTTCCAGGACAACCTTGGCGGCAGTTTCACTGAGGGGCAGGCGGGCGGTGATCTCGTCCGGCGAAGGCATGCGGTCGAAGGCCGCGATATTCAGGTTTTCAGTCTTGGAATTAGGCATGACGGACTCGCTGGTGAAGAGCGTAATCCGGCATTTTACCCCGAAGTCAGGGTCCGGATTCCATGTCGGGCCAGACCGAGCACGGAGGGGAGCTGGCAATCCACGAAATCGGGCTGGCGCAGGCTGCGGCTGATCCAGACGGTCTTCATGCCCAGACGTTTGGCGGTGCGGAGATTGTCGGCGCTGTCTTCCACGAGGATGCAGCGTCGCGGATTGAGCCGGTGATCCCGGATCAGGTGCTGGAAGCCCGTGAGGCGGGGCTTGGGGTGATAGCGCATCTGCTCGACGGCGAAGACATCGGCGAACAGGGTGCGGACGCCCATGATGTCCAGCACTGCTTCCGCATACTGGCGGGGTCCGTTGGAAAAGACGATTTTCTTGCCGGGGAGGCGACGCAGGACATGGCGTACGGCCGTATTGAAAACCACCATCCGGTGCAGTTCCGGGAATTGATGGGTGTCATGCAGAAAATGTTCGGGCCGGGTGCCGTGGTGGCGCATCAGGCCGGTCAGGGTGGCGCCGTAGCGATGCCAGTAATTTACCCTCAACCGGTTGGCTGACCGTTCATCCAGCTGCAGGTGCCGCATGAGGTAGTCCGTCATGCTCCGGTTGATGTGGGGAAAGATATGTGGGCTGGCGTTGTGCAGCGTGTTGTCCAGATCGAACAGCCAGGTTGGGGGCATGATCAGGCCGGCTTGCGGGGCTCGAAGCGAATGATGGGGCGTCCGTCCTCGGACACCTTGGGTGCGGCCTTCCAGGCGTGTCCGTAGACCACCTCGACGGTGGCAGGAAGGCGGCCTTCCCGGCGCAGCTGTTCGTAGTTGCTGCGCAAGCTTGTCCAGTGCGCCTTGCCCGTCAGGCTGCGCGGACGGGTCTGCGCCGCGTTGCCGGAGCCGCTGGCACGCAGGTCGTGGAACAGGTCGTCCAGCCGCGTGTAGGTCACGGTGATCATCTCCATGTCCATGACCGGGTCGGAGAAGCCGGCATTAACCAGGGCATCGCCCAGGTCGTGCATGTCGATGAATCGGTGCAGGTGCTCGTGCCGGGAGGGTGGGAGTGCGGCCCGTAGCTCCTTGAGAGTGTCCGGACCCAGGGTGGAGAACATCAGCATGCCACCGACCTCCAGCACCCGATGGATTTCCTTCAGGGCAGGGAGGGGGTCGTGCATCCACTGGAGCATCAGGTTGGACCACACCAGCGACATGCAGCCCCGTTCAAGAGGAAGGGCTGCCGCATCGGCGCAGATGAAATCTGGCGCTGTGGCTTTGCCAAGACCCAGCAGGCGTTTGAGAAAACCTTTTTCACCCCGGGCCTGGGTGAGCATGGCCTGCGCCACATCCACCGCCACCCGGGGAGCGCCCGGATAGCGTTCGGCCAGGGCGGCCAGGTCGGATCCCGGGCCGCAGCCCAGATCGAGGATCCGTCGGGGCTCGATACGGATGTAGGCCAGACGCTCGGCCATGCGGCGGGAGATCTCCCGGGCCAGGGGGTCGACGCCGGCATACTCCGTAGCGGCCCGTCCGGCCCGTCGTCTCACGAGGCGCGGGTCGAGCTGAAAATCCGGCTGGCTCATCGGGGAGGGGCTTCTCAGACGGACTTGAGGCCCAGGCGGGCGAACAGGGCATCGTCCGCATCCGCATCCGGATTGTCGGTGGTCAGCAGACGCTCTCCGTAGAAAATCGAATTGGCACCGGCCATGAAGCACAGGGCCTGGATTCCCTCACCCAGTTCCTGACGACCCGCGGAAAGGCGTACATGGCTCTCCGGCATGGTGATCCGGGCCGCCGCGATCATGCGGACGAAATCGAAGGGATCGATGGTTTCTGCCTTGCCCAGCGGCGTGCCTTCCACCTGCACCAGGTTGTTGATGGGTACGGAATCCGGCGGCGGATTCATGTTGGCCAGTTCGGCGATCAGCGCCGCGCGGCTTTTTTTGGTTTCACCGAGACCGACGATGCCGCCGCAGCACACGTTGATGCCTGCATCGCGTACCTTGGCGAGGGTGTCCAGGCGATCCTGCAGGGTGTGGGTGGTGATGATCTGGCCGTAGAATTCCGGGGCGGTGTCGATGTTGTGGTTGTAGTAGTCGAGCCCGGCTTCCTTGAGCTGCTCGGCCTGGCCTTCCTTGAGCATGCCCAGGGTGACGCAGGTTTCCAGGCCCATGGCCTTCACTTCGCGCACCATGTCGAGCACGGGCGCGAGGTCTTTTTCCTTAGGGCCACGCCAGGCGGCACCCATGCAGAAGCGGGAAGCGCCTTTGGCCTTGGCTGCCCGGGCGTTGTCGAGGACTTCGTTCAGGGGCAGCAGGGACTCCTTCTCCAGCCCGGTGTCGTAGCGGGCGGACTGGGAGCAGTAGCCGCAGTCTTCTGAACAACCGCCGGTCTTGATCGACAGCAGGGTGGAGCGTTGCACGGCGTTGGGGTCAAAATGAGCCCGGTGCACCTTTTGCGCACGGAAGATCAGGTCATTGAAGGGCAGGGCGAACAGGGCCTCGACTTCGGCGACGGTCCAGCGCTTGCGGGCTGAGGAGGGGGTTGTGGTGGCCGGAGCGCTCTCTGCTTGGGCGACGGTTGCGGTCATGGTGATGCACCCTTTATTGTCTGTAATTCAAAATTACCGTAGCTCTCAAGTTTCCATGAAGGGGTCAGGACTTGTCAAATCAGGTGCTTGGATGGCGGCGCAGACTGCTGAGGATCTTGTTTCCCCAGACCTGTTTTGCCTGTGGGGCAGGTAGTGGAGACGCTGCGTTGTGCTCTCGTTGCCTGATGGAGTTGCCTGGCGTCGGCGTGCCACGCTGTCCCTGTTGCGCGCTGCCGCAGCCTCAGGGGCAGCTTTGCGGTCACTGCCTGGTGCAGCCGCGGCCCTTTGACCGGAGTCTGGCCGTGATGGACTACGCCTTTCCGGCGGATCGGCTGGTCCAGGCCCTGAAATACGCTCACCGCCTGGCTCTGGGGCGCTTGTTCGTGGACCTGATGGCGGGTCTGCCTGCACCGCAAGCTGATCTGGTGCTGCCGATGCCTCTGCATCCGTCGCGGCTGCTGAACCGTGGTTTCAATCAGGCGGCGGAACTGGCGCGGCCCCTGGCGCAGTTGTGGGGGGTGCCCCTCCTGCTGGACGGGATCGCCCGGGATGTCAATACCGTTCCTCAGGCAGGCCTTCCCTGGAGGGCACGGGCTTCCAACGTCAGGGGGGCCTTCCGGGTTCAGGTGCCGGTAGCGGGTTTGCGCGTGGTGGTGGTCGATGATGTGATGACGACGGGCGAGACCCTGGCCGAGCTGGCTCGAACCCTCAAAGGCGTGGGTGCAACGTCGGTGGAGAACCGGATCCTTGCCCGTACCCCTCCGCCCGGTTGATGTGCCGGGGTTGCGAGGGCACAATTCGTCCCCATGTTCCATGTCGTCCTTCATCAGCCGGAAATTCCACCGAACACCGGCAATATCATGCGCATGTGTGCCAATTCCGGCGCTCGCCTGCATCTTGTCAAACCCCTGGGTTTCACCCTCGAAGAAAAGCAGTTGATCCGTGCTGGCCTGGATTACCGGGACATGGCGGTGGTGACGGTGCATGAGAACTGGGCTGCCTGCCGCTCGGCGCTGGCGGGACTGCGCATGTTTGCACTGACTTCCCATGGTGCCCGTGGTCTGGGTGAAATGACCTTCCTGCCGGGTGATGTGTTTGTCTTCGGTTCCGAATCCCGGGGCTTGCCTCCCGAACTGCATCAGGAGTTTGGTGACGACTGCCGCCTGCGTATCCCGATGCGGCCGGACAACCGCAGCCTGAACCTCTCCAACGCCGCTGCCGTGGTGGTATATGAGGCCTGGCGCCAGAATGGCTACCAGGGGGGGGGCTGAGCCGCAGCGCGGCCGGGCTTATTCCTGCTTAGGATCCCGGGCAAGGAGTTGTTCGACGGCGTCCCGGGCGGACAGGCTGCCCTGGAGCACGCCGTCCACTGCCTGGGTGATGGGCATGTCCACGCCGAGGCGGGCAGAAAGGGCAGCCACCTCACGGGTGGTGCTCACCCCTTCGGCCACGTGGCCGAGGGCCTGCAGGATCTCGGGGAGCGTCTTGCCGTCCGCCAGCATCAGGCCGACCCGCCGGTTGCGGGAGAGATCGCCCGTGCAGGTGAGTACCAGGTCGCCCAGGCCGGCGAGGCCCATGAAGGTATCCCGACGGCCTCCCAGCGCGATGCCCAGCCGGGTGATTTCTGCCAGGCCCCGGGTGATCAGGGCCGCCCGGGCATTGAGCCCGAAGCCCATGCCGTCGGATACGCCGGCGGCAATCGCCATCACGTTTTTCACGGCGCCTCCCACTTCAGCGCCGATCAGATCGTCATTGGCATAAAGGCGCAGGCGGGTGTTGTGCAGGGCCTGGACCCAGTGGCGGGCAAAGTCCCCGTCGCGGGCGGCGATGGTGACGGCGGCCGGTAGGCCCTGGGCGACCTCGGCAGCAAAGCTCGGGCCGGTGAGCACACCGCAGGCGGCACGCTCGCCAAGCTCCTCGGCAACGATCTGGTGAGGCAGTTTGGCGGTACCCGCTTCCAGCCCCTTGCAGGCCCACAGGAAGGGTGTTCCCGGAGCCGAGGCCTGCAGGGCCCGGGCCGTCAGGCGCAGGCCTGCCAGGGGCGTGACGACCAGGTGCAGGTCTGCCTGGGCGGCCTGCTCGAGGTCCGCGCTGAAATGTATCTCCGCCGGCAGGGAAACGCCGGGCAGGTAGCGCCGGTTCTCGCCATCAGCACGCAGGGCATGGATTTCGGCAGGTTCCCGGCTCCACAGGGTGACCTCGTGGTTACGGCTGAAGGCGATGGCCAGCGCCGTACCCCAGGCGCCGGCTCCAAAGACGGTAATGCGCATGCGTGTCAGAGCCCCCAGACGTGATTGACCCGGATGAAGCCCGCAGTGCCGTCCCGGTGTCTGACCCGAACCCAGCCGTCAGCCGGCTTGTCGGCAAGCTCCAGCACCACATCCTTGACGGCTTCGAAGGCCAGGGGGGCGGCGGCATCCGGCTTCTGGCGGACATCCGCCCTGGCCGTGGTGATGATCAGGGTCCGTTTCTCGGAGAGTAGGCGACGCTCCAGCCAGAGCAGGCTGCCTGCGGAATCGCGGACCTTGACCCATCGGTCAATGTTCACCACCGTCTCGACGGGGGTGTGGCGCTGGATGACGAACAGGGGCTTTCCCTGCTTGGAGGGCGCGTCATAGAGGATTCCCGGTTCGGCGAGGGAGCGGAAATCCGAAGCGCCCGCGCCTGCCGCGGCCAGCACAAGCGGCAGGCCGAGCAGGCTGGCAGCGGTAAGGCGGCGCAGGACCATTACTGGATCGGAACGTCAGTGCCCGACTGCTGGGCAGCGCGGTTCTGCTGGTAGAGGGCCTCGAAGTTGACCGGAGCCAGGATCACGGGCTGGAAGCCGGCACGGGAGACAGCATCGGAGATGGCTTCGCGGGCGTAGGGAAAGAGGATGTTGGCACAACCGATCATCATGATCGGCTCCAGATCTTCCTCGGGCACGTGGCGGATCTGGAAGATGCCGGCCTGAACCACTTCCACCAGGAAAATGGTCTTGTCTTCCGGCAACTGCGCGGTCACGGTGATGCTCAGGGCCACTTCGAAGAGGCCGTCATCGATGCCGTTGCCTTCGGTCCGCAGTTGGACGTTGATCTGGGGTTGTTCCCGCTCCAGGAAGACCTGGGGTGCATTGGGCACTTCCAGGGAGAGATCCTTGACGTAGAGCTTTTCAATGGAGAAGACGGGTTGTTGCGCGGTTTCGGACATGGTGTGGTTTCCGGTTGGTAAAGGGACTGAATTCAATCTGAAGGGCAGGGCCTGAACGGAGTGACCCGTTCAGGCGGATTCTCCACGCAGAAGCGGCTCGAGCCTGCCGCTCTGATCGAGGGCAAACAGGTCGTCACAGCCGCCCACATGGTGGTCGCCGATATAAATTTGGGGCACGGTACGGCGTCCGGTTCGTTCCATCATTTCATCGCGGCGTACCGGGTCGGTGTCGATGCGCACCTTCTCGATGTCCGCAACGCCTTTTCTGCGGAGCAGCCCTTCGGCCCGGACGCAATAGGGGCAGACGGCGGTGGTGTACATGAGGACCTTGGGTTGCATGGTTATTTCCTCTTTTTGGTGATGGGCATGCCGGCCTGCTCCCAGGCAATGATGCCGCCGTTGAGATTGTGCACCTGGGTGAAGCCGGCCTTGCGCAGGAGGGCGCAGGCGGAGGCGGAACGTCCGCCGCTCTGGCAGTTCAGGATGACGGGTTTGTCCTTGAACTTTTCCAGCTCGCCCAGACGGTTGGACAGCTCGCCTGCGGGAATGTGGCGGGCATTGAGCAGATGACCTGCGGCAAATTCGGCGGTCTCCCGCACGTCGATGACGATCGCGTCATTCCGGTTGATCAGGGCGGTGGCCTGAGCAGGGGAAACACCGCGGGCACCACGGACGGAGGTAATGATGAGCATGGTGCCGCTGACGGCAGCGAGGGCGGCCCAGTGCCAGTTTTGCTGGATGAATTCCACTAAACGAACTCCGGAGAGAGGGTACGGACGGGGGTATTGGAGGGGCTGTGCGACTCAGTTGTCGTCGCGGCAGAAGACTTCCCGCATCATGGCGATCAACTGCAGGGTGCGCTTGTCGCCAATCCGGTAGTAGACCCGGTTGGCATCCTTCCGGGTCAGCAGAACCTCCTTGTCCCGCAGGATGGCCAGATGCTGGGAAATGTTGCTCTGGGAGGTGCCTACGGCTTCGACGATGTCCTGAACGCAGACTTCCTCGTCTCCCACAACACAGAGGATCTTGAGGCGAAGGGGGTGAGAGATCGCCTTGAGGGCCCTGGCCGCGGTTTCGATATGCTCCTGGCGGGCAATGAGATCGACGATGTCTGTTTTCACAAAAACGGTAAAAGCTGAAGGGAAGTCAGTTCTATAAAATACCATTTTTCCGGCATGGATGCGCTGCGGGAACCGCCGGGGCAGGCGGTCCCCGTCAGGGTTTCCTGTTTCCGGCCAAGGCTTCGGAGGGTGCTTCGCAGCCATGGAAACAATCCGGTTATACTCTTCGGACCATTATGTTTAAAGCCCCTGGAAGGGGGATGCGACGGCGTTGCTCGAGGGCGTGGGGCCCGCGGCGCCTGACCGGAGACACCACAGATGCGCAGCAGAGTGCAACAAGCAGGCCTGGTATTCACCGGGCTGTGTGCCGGGGTTCTGATCAGCCTCAATTTTTCCGCCAACGCTGACAAGGCAGGGAGCCTGGCGCCCCTGCCAGTGGAGGAGTTGCGCAATCTGGCGGATGTCTTCAATGCGATCAAGCAGGGCTATGTGGAGCCCGTGGATGACAAGAAGCTGATCACGCATGCCATCAGCGGCATGCTCTCCAACCTGGATCCCCATTCGGCCTACCTGGATGCGGAAGCCTTCAAGGAGTTGCAGGTGGGGACCCAGGGTGAGTTCGGTGGCCTGGGTATCGAGGTCGGATCCGAGGATGGGCTGGTCAAGGTGATCTCACCGATCGAAGACACGCCAGCCTTCCGGGCCGGGGTCAAGGCGGGTGATCTGATCATCAAGCTCGATGACACTCCCGTGAAGGGGATGGCCCTGGGGGATGCCGTCAAGAAAATGCGGGGCAAGCCCAAGAGCAGCATCGTCCTGACGATCATGCGCAAGGGCGAGGCAAAGCCCATCGTCGTCACCCTGGTGCGCGAAGTCATCAAGGTGCAGAGTGTCAAATCCAAGCTTGTCGAGCCGGGCTATGGCTACGTAAGGGTGGTCCAGTTCCAGGAGCAGACCGCAGCGTCCCTGGTCCAGCACCTGGACAGACTGGTCAAGCAGGGTGATCTGAAGGGGCTGGTACTTGACCTGCGTAATGATCCGGGTGGCCTGCTGCATGGTGCCGTAGGTGTTTCGGCGGCCTTCCTGCCCTACAAGGCACTGGTCGTGTCCACGGATGGTCGTGCCGATGATGCCAAGCGTCAGTATCTGGCAGTTCCCGAGGATTACCTTCGTGGTGCCCGGGAGGACTACATCCGCACTGTTCCTGCCTCCATCAAGACGGTGCCAATGGTGGTGCTGGTCAATGGCGGCTCGGCGTCGGCTTCGGAGATCGTGGCAGGCGCCCTGCAGGATCACAAGCGGGCAGTCATCATGGGAACCCAGACTTTTGGCAAGGGGTCGGTGCAGACGATCCTGCCCCTCAACAGCAATGCGGCCATCAAGCTGACCACAGCCCGTTACTACACCCCCGGCGGCCGCTCGATCCAGGCCAAGGGCATCGTGCCGGACATCGTGGTTGAGGAAAGCTCGAACGGTACATCCCGTGACCGCCTGAGGGAGGCAGACCTCGTGCGTCATCTGGGCAATGGCAAGGAGCCGGAGCTGATCAAGTCCGAAGCAGCTCAGCCCCGCAAGGACGGTACGGCCAGGCCCAAGGACAAGGATCCCAAGTCGAAGGATGAGGCGGATGACGTGAAGGCCCCCTTCGAGCTGGCGGGCAAGGATGACCACCAGCTTGCCCAGGCTGTGAATATGTTGAAGGGGCTGCAGATCCTGCAGACCAAGACTCAATGAAGGGTATGGTCGCTGCCATTTGAGCCGGAGGGTGAGGTATGAGGCGGGAAACTGCATACAAGCTGGCGGGGCGCAAGCATGGAAGTCATCACCATGGGCGCGCCGGCATTGCCAAGATGCGCGAGATCCGCTTCAAGGCCTGGCCTGAGGGACAAGTCCAGCAAGCTCGACGTTCCCTTGCGGCCCTGAGGGGGGTTCAGGTCGAGCAGGGGACGAATCCCCTGAGCCTCGTGGTTCATTACAGCGTGCTCGACTACACCCTGGAGCTGCTTGAAGAGTCCCTGGTTCGTGCGGGTTTCCAGTTGGAAAGGACCTTGTTGGTCCGTTTGCACCGGGCCCTGATCTATTACGTTGAGGACACCCAGGTGCATAACCTGCAGTCGCCCGAGCGCTTGATCAAGCAGTCCCACGAGGTCTATATCAACGCTTATGCGGCGCATCCCCATGGGGATCACGACGACACCCCACCGGATTTGCGGGTCTCCAAATAAGCCGCAGCGCTTTCAAGTAAATGCGCATCGGCGCCTGGGGCGCCGTCTTTTTTTCTCTGCCATGAACGACGATCAACTTCTGCGCTATTCCCGACACATCCTGTTGCCCCAGATCGGTATCGAGGGCCAGCAGGCGATCGTTTCATCCCGGGTGCTGATGGTGGGTGCAGGGGGCCTGGGGTCACCGGCAGCCATGTATCTGGCTGCGGCCGGCGTGGGAACCCTGGTGCTGGCAGATGGAGACAGCGTGGATCTGACCAACCTCCAGCGCCAGATACTGCACAGCCTGGAAGGGGTTGGGCGTTTGAAGGCAGAGTCTGGTCGCGATGCCCTTGCCCGCCTCAACCCCGAGACTCGGGTCATTCCCCTGGTCCGGCGCCTTGAGGGTAACGACCTGGAGGCGCAGGTGGCTGCGGCCGATCTCGTGCTGGACTGCTCGGACAACTTTGTCACCCGGCATGCCATCAACCGGGCCTGCGTACAGTTTCGCAAGCCTCTGGTGTCAGGGGCTGCCGTGCGTTTCGACGGGCAGGTGTCGGTGTTCGATCTGCGCCGGGAGGAGAGCCCCTGCTACCACTGCCTGTTTCCGGAAGGAGAGGATGTGGAGGAGGTGCGCTGCGCGGTGATGGGGGTTTTTGCGCCAATCACCGGCATCATCGGCACTGTCCAGGCTGCCGAAGCCCTGAAGCTGCTGGCAGGTTGCGGGGATCCCCTGGTGGGACGACTGCTTCTGCTGGATGCCCTGGCCATGGACTGGCGCAGCATCCGCCTGGTGCGGGACCCGGCCTGCAGCGTGTGCGCGGGCCGCTGAGGCAGTCTTTCAGGCCGGACGGGCGATGATGCGCAGGTCCTTGCCCACCTGACGGACGTCCTGGAACACCAGTTGTCGCTTGTCCCCGAGGCAGGTCAGGGCGGGCAGGTTGAACAGCCCGCGGGCGGCGTCTCCCACCAGGCTGGGGGCCAGATAAAGAATCAGCTCGTCCACGCAGCCCTCCCGGAGCAGGGAGCCGTTGAGTTTGAAGCCGCTCTCGGCCAGCACTTCGTTGATGCCGCGGCGGCCCAGCTCGCTCATCAGGGCGGACAGCTCAACCTTGCCGCCGCTGTTGGGGAGCACCACCACCTCGGCCCCCCGGCGTTGCAGGGCTGCGATACGTTCCGGCTGGTCGACGGCGCCTGCCACCAGAACCGGTCCCCCGTCCAGGATCCGTGCGTTGAGAGGGGTTTCCAGCCGGGCATCGACGATCACCCGCAGGGGCTGGCGTTCGGTGGGAATGGCCCGCACATTGAGTTGCGGATCATCGTCGCGCACGGTGCCGATGCCCGTAAGGATCGCGCAGGAGCGGGCACGCCAGCGATGGGCGTCCTTGCGTGCCGGCTCGCCGGTGATCCACTGGGAGACACCGTTCTCCAGGGCGGTCTTGCCGTCCAGGGTCGCGGCGACCTTGAGGCGCACCCAGGGGCGGCCCTGGGTCATGCGGGAAATGAAGCCGATATTGAGCTCTCTGGCCTCGGCCTCCTGGACGCCTGCCAGGGTGGCGATGCCTGCCTCCCGCAACCGGGCCAGGCCGCGACCGGTTACCAGGGGATTCGGATCCTCCATGGCGGCGACCACCCGACCGATCCCGGCCCTGACCAGTGCGTCGGCGCAGGGAGGCGTCCTGCCATGGTGGGAGCAGGGCTCCAGCGTGACGTAGGCGGTGGCCCCCCGGGCGGCGTCCCCGGCCATGGCCAGGGCGTGGACTTCTGCATGGGGCTCGCCGGCCCGTATGTGCCAGCCCTCGCCGACCAGTCGTCCGTCCCGGACGATCACGCAGCCCACGCGGGGATTGGGAGTGGTGGTGAACAGGCCCCGCGCGGCCAATTCCAGGGCGCGGGCCATCCACCGGTAATCGTCGGCGGTGCCGTTCATGGCAGGGAGCCTATTGGGATATTTTTGGGGGCCGTCCGCGGGGACGGGTGCTGACTTCGCGGATCACTTCGGAAAACTCGTCCACGTCCTCGAAGGCCCGATAGACGGAGGCGAACCGGATGTAGGCTACTTTGTCGAGCTTCTTGAGCTCGCGCATCACCAACTCGCCGATGCGTTCGGAGGGAATCTCCCGCTCGCCCATGGACAGCAGCTTGGCTTCGATGCGGTCCACTGCGGCATCCACGTTTTCGGCGGTGACGGGGCGCTTGCGCAGGGCCAGCTTCAGGCTGCCTAGGAGCTTGTCCCGGTTGAAGTCGGCACGGCTGCCATTTTTCTTGACCACCTGGGGCATCTTGAGATCAATGCGCTCGTAGGTGGTGAAGCGCTTGTCACAGGAAACACAGCGACGGCGGCGCCGGACAATGTCACCGTCCTCGTTTTCACGGGTATCGGTGACCTGGGTGTTGTCGGCGCCGCAGAAGGGGCAATGCATGGGCTACTGGCTGAAATGCCTGCCGTCGTCGCTGGAAACGGCGTTCAGGCGCCGTACACCGGGAAGCGGCCACACAGTTCGGAAACCTTGGCGCGCACGGTGGAGAGGACGGCCTCATCATCGGGATTGTCGAGCACGTCGGCGATCAGGTGAGCGATACGCTCGGCCTCGATCTCGGTGAAGCCACGGGTGGTCATGGCCGGCGAGCCGATGCGGATGCCGGAGGTGACGAAGGGCTTCTGAGGATCGTTGGGGATCGAGTTTTTGTTGACCGTGATGTGGGCATTGCCGAGGGCGGCTTCCGCTGCCTTGCCGGTGATGTTCTTGGAGCGCAGGTCTACCAGGAACACATGGCTTTCGGTGCGGCCTGAAACGATGCGCAGTCCGCGCTCCTCACCCAGCACGCGGGCCATGACACGAGCGTTGGCGATGACCTGTTCCTGGTAATTCTTGAAACCGGGGGTAGCGGCTTCCTTGAAGGCGACGGCCTTGGCGGCGATCACGTGCATCAGGGGCCCGCCCTGGAGACCCGGGAAGATGGCGGAGTTGAGGGCCTTCTCGTGCTCTGCCTTCATCAGGATGATGCCGCCGCGGGGGCCGCGGAGCGTCTTGTGGGTGGTGGAGGTGACCACGTCGGCGTGGGGCACCGGGTTGGGGTAGTAGCCGGCGGCAATCAGGCCGGCGTAGTGGGCCATGTCCACCCAGAAGATCGCGCCGATTTCCTTGGCGATCCTGGCGAAGCGCTCGAAGTCGATGCGCAGGGAATAGGCCGAAGCACCCGCAATGATGATGCGCGGCTTGTGCTCACGCGCCAGGGCTTCCATCTTGTCGTAGTCGATCTCTTCCTTCTCGTTGAGACCATAGGCCACGACGTTGAACCACTTGCCGGACATGTTGAGGGGCATGCCGTGGGTCAGGTGGCCGCCTTCGGCGAGGCTCATGCCCATGATGGTGTCGCCGGGCTTGGCGAAGGCCATCAGGACCGCCTGGTTGGCCTGGGAGCCGGAGTTGGGCTGGACGTTGGCAGCCTCAGCACCGAACAGGGTCTTGAGGCGTTCGATAGCCAGCTGTTCAGCCACGTCCACATGCTCGCAACCGCCGTAGTAGCGCTTGCCCGGATAGCCTTCCGCGTACTTGTTGGTGAGCTGGGAGCCCTGGGCTTCCATGACGGCGGCGCTCACGTAGTTTTCGGAGGCGATCAGTTCGATGTGATCTTCCTGACGGCGGTTTTCGGCCTCAATGGCCTGCCACAGTTCGGGATCGATCTTGGCGAGGGTATCTTGCTTGGAAAACATGGCTATCCGAGAGGGTGTGCTTAAGTCAAAGGTGAAGTTTAGCACGGCAGTTGCCGCTTGCTGAATGGCACCGGTGGTGTCAGACGCGGAAGTGGCCGACCTTGGCTTCCAGGTCGGCTGCCAGTTGCTCCAGCAAGGCGGTCTGCTCGTGGCTGCGGCGGGTGACCTGGTTGTTCTGATCCGCCATCTGGGCAATGCGTTCCACGCCCCTGGCCACGTCCTGGCTGGCTGCGCTCTGCTCCCGGGTGGCATCGGCGATGTCATTGACTGCGCTGGTGGTACGGCTGCTTTCGTTGCGGATGGTCTCCAGCATCTGCCCGGATTCGGTGGCAGAGCGGACGCCTCCCTCGACCTGCCCCGTGACGCCCTGGATCATCGTCACAAGCCGCTCCGCCTCGCCCTGGACTTCGGCCACGGTGGCAGAGATTTCACGGGTGGAGCTGGCCGTGCGTTCGGCCAGCTTGCGCACTTCGTCGGCCACCACGGCAAAGCCACGTCCGGACTCTCCGGCCCGGGCGGCTTCGATCGCCGCATTGAGGGCGAGCAGGTTGGTCTGGTCAGCAATGTCGTTGATGATCTGGCCGATGTTGGAAATGCGCGCGGAGCGTTCGGAGAGCAGGTTGACCGCCTCTCCCGCCCGGCTGATTTCGTCTGCAATCCTGTTCATCCCGGCGACCATTTCGAGCACCTTGTGTCCTCCCCTGTTGGCCTGTTCCTGTGCCTGCTGGGTGATCTGGTGGGCGAGGGCCGCACTTTCGGAAACGTGGGTGATGCTCACCGAAAGCTCTTCAATGGCCGCGGCAAGACCACTGGCGGCTTCGTTCTGGGCCGAGGTGCTGTCCACCACCGCATCGGAGCCCTGGCGCACGGCCCCGGCAGTGGTGCGAACGGTCTGGGTGGTCTGGATCACGTCGCTGATGAGTTCGCTGATATGGCGGATGGTGCCATCGAGGGAGCGGCTGATCTGGTGGAGTTCGTTGGCGCTGTCTGAGGGGGTGGGGGGGAGGCGCACGCTCAGGTCACCGTCTCCCATGCGGCGGGTGGCCTCGAGGAGCTCCCGGATCGGCCCCAGGCGGTTGCGGGTGATCCAGTACAGCACCAAAGTCAGCAAGGTGGCGCCGGCGAGGCACAGGCTGACCAGGGTGTTGCGCATGGCGCGGGCTTCCACGGTGAACTCGTCAATGAAGCTGCCGGTTGTCACGATCCAGCCCCAGGAGGGCGAGGTCTCGAATGCCACCATCTTGCTTGCCGTGGACTGGCCGCCCTGGCCCCGCGCCCAGTCGTAGGTCATCATGCCGCTCTTGCGGCGGATCTGTTCGGCTGCGATGTCCGCCATGCCCGGGACGTTGAGCTCGCTCAGCACCTTGCCTGTCGCGGACGGATGGTGGATGAACTCGCTCTTCGCCGGATCGGCAGGGGTGGTCATGATGTAGGCGTAGCCGGTCTGACCGGACCTGATGGCCGCCACGGCCTGGAAGAGACGCTCCATGTCTTCCTGGATGCTCACCCGTGCGGCGAGTGCCGCGATGGTTTTGCCGCTGTCGTCGAGAATGGGGTCGATGGCCGAGATATAGTACTTGCCCGAGCGCTTGACCACGCCTACATAGGGCTTGCCTGCGCGCAGCTTGCCCGCTTCCGGGCTGTCGCCGGGAATCGGCGTGCCTTCAGTGCTCTTGCCCTCCTTGGTCTTCAGCAGCGTGGCGGCCCGCACGAAATCGTCACCCACGCGTACCAGCAGGGCCGGCTCCGAGTCCGTCTGTTTGCGCAGGGCTTCGAGCAAGGCAGTGTTGCCGTTGATGATCCGGTCGCCGCTGCGGACCATGGGGACCTGGTAGGTCCCCATGGTCTGGGTGTCGGGACCCACCTGCAGCTTGCCCAGGCTGTCCTTCACCCGCGTCAGGCCCATGCTGGCCTTGCTGGAGGAGTTGGCGTGGCTCAGCTCGAGCATCGTCACGACGCCCTTGACCTGGTTGGTCAGCTCTTCTTCGGTCTTGGCGAGGGCGGCCCGTTCGGAAAAGTGCGTGGTGAAGCCGATCAGGGCAGCGAAGATGAGGAGGCTGACCAGCGTGCCCGTGAAGGCGATCTGGTGCACGAGGGATTGGCGATTGAGATTCAGCATGTCGGACTCCTGCCGGCCTGCAGCAAGGTTGAGGTGGATCAGGGCAACGGCCGGCCGCCGGGAAACTTTAATGTTTACCTATGGAGAAGCCCGCTCAGGCATTGGGTAGTTCGTCCAGCGCCTGGTTGAGGTGACGCTGCTCGGCCCAGGCGAGCAACTGCCACCCCTGCTCATCGTGAGCGATCCAGTTGAGGGCTGCGTTGGGAATGGTGAAGTCCCTGGGGGTTTCCAGGGGATTGCGGGTGGACAGCCGGTGGGCGATGTCGAGAACGCCCCCGTGGGTCACGATCAGCACCGTCTGGTCCCGGTGCCGTTCGGCAATCTGCTCGAGCACGGCATGGATCCGGTCGGCAAACACCCGCAGGCTCTCCCCTCCGTCGGGAAAGACGAATTCCGGATCCCGTTGCTCGAAACGATGGTAGTCCGCCGGGTAGCGTTGCCGCGCCTCGTCGTAGGTGAGCGCCTGGAAGGCGCCGTAATGGCGCTCGCGCAGCCGTTCATCGTAGGACAGGGCCAGTCCGCACTGGTCTGCAATGGCGCAGGCGGTCTGGCGCGCCCGGGTCAGGTCGGAGCTGTAGGCCGCGTGAAAGTATTCTCCAGTCAGGCTTTTTGCGGTGGCCCGGGCCTGAGTCAGGCCCCGGTCGTTGAGGGGAATGTCGAGGTGGCCCTGGAGACGGCGTTCGGCGTTCCAGGCGGTCTCGCCGTGACGGACCAGGCAGATGCGGGTGGACATGAAACTCTCCGGAGACAGGATGGCGCGGGGAAGTGGCGGGAGTATCGCACGGCTTTTCGGTGCACTGCAGCAGCCGGTTCGCAGGCTGACGTAGCGGTAGGCGTAATCCCTGATTGTTCCGATCTGCAGCGCGCCGATAATTCCGTCCCACCAAAGGGGGGCATCCGGCTCCAGATAAAGTTTTCCAAAGACTACAGGAGGTGCGGGACGTGCAAGCCCTGCTCAAGTTATCACGCGCCATCGACGGCCTTTCCGAGCGTGTCGGAAAGGCCACGATCTGGCTTGTGCTGATCATGACCCTGATCAGCGCCATCAATGCCTTCGTGCGTTACTCCGTCAATTACAGTTCCAACGGCCTGCTGGAAATCCAGTGGTACCTGTTCTCCGCAATCTTCCTGCTGTGCGGCGGCTACACCCTGATGCGCAACGAACATGTGCGCATCGACGTGATTGCCGGCCGTTTTTCCCCCCGGGTCCATGCCTGGATCGACATCATCGGGACGATCTTCTTCCTGGCGCCGATGGCCGTCGCGGTGCTCTACCTGTCCTGGCCGATTTTCGTCAATTCCTACCTCAACAACGAGTACTCCTCCAACGCCGGCGGCCTGATCGTCTGGCCGGTGCGTCTGCTGGTTCCCGTCGGTTTTGCGCTGCTGATCCTGCAGGCCCTCTCCGAGCTGATCAAGCGCTTTGCCTTCCTGCAGGGCCTGATCGACGACCCCAACGTGAAGCACAAGGGGCCTTCTGCCGAGGAAGAGCTGGCTCTGGCCATCCAGAAGCAACGTGAGGAGAACGCATAAATGGTCGAGTTCATCACCGCCAACATGGCGCCCCTGATGTTCATCTCGCTGGTCGCCTTCATGCTGTTCGGTTATCCGGTGGCGTTTGCCCTGGCTGCCAACGGTGTGGTCTTCGGCCTGATCGGGATCGAACTGGGGCTGCTCACTCCGGCCCTGTTCCAGGCCCTGCCTGACCGCATCTTCGGGGTCATGTCCAATGACACCCTGCTGGCCATTCCCTTCTTCACCTTCATGGGCCTGATCCTCGAACGATCGGGGATGGCCGAGGACCTGCTCGATACCATCGGCCAGTTGTTCGGCCCGGTGCGCGGCGGCCTCGCCTTCGCGGTCATCTTCGTTGGCGCGATCCTCGCCGCCACCACCGGCGTGGTGGCCGCCTCGGTGATCTCCATGGGCCTGATCTCCCTGCCGATCATGATGCGCTACGGCTACGATCAGCGTCTCGCCACTGGCGTCATCGCTGCCTCCGGCACCCTGGCCCAGATCATTCCGCCTTCTCTGGTGCTGATCATCATGGCCGATCAACTAGGCCGTTCGGTGGGCGACATGTACCAGGGCGCGCTGGTCCCGGGCCTGGTGCTGACGGGCTTCTATGTGGGTTACGTGGCCCTGATTGCCCTGTTCAAGCCCGCAGCGGCCCCGGCCCTGCCCCCGGAAGCCCGTACCCTGCGGGGTGGCAAACTCTTCCTGCGGGTGCTGACCAGCCTGGTCCCGCCGTTGATGCTGATCTTCCTGGTCCTGGGCACCATCTTCCTGGGTATTGCCACGCCTACCGAGGGTGGAGCCATGGGGGCCTTCGGTGCCCTGGCGATGGCGATGATGCGCAAGCGCCTCGACATTCCGCTGCTCAAGCAGGCCATGGAAAGCACGGCCAAGCTCACCACCTTCGTGATCTTCATCCTGATCGGGGCTCGGGTCTTCTCCCTGACCTTTTATGGTGTGGAAGGCCACCTGTGGGTCGAGCACCTGCTGGTGGATCTCCCGGGCGGGCAGGTGGGTTTCCTGATCGTGGTGAATATCCTGATCTTCCTGCTGGCCTTCTTCCTGGATTTCTTCGAACTGGCCTTCATCGTGGTGCCTCTGCTGGCGCCGGTAGCAGAGAAGCTGGGTATTGACCTGATCTGGTTCGGCGTGCTGCTGGGGGTCAACATGCAGACCTCGTTCATGCACCCGCCCTTCGGTTTCGCCCTGTTCTACCTGCGTTCGGTGGCCCCCAAGGCAGTCAAGACCACCGACATCTACTGGGGTGCCGTTCCCTTCGTGGTGATCCAGG
>NZ_JAQUVG010000037.1 GCF_028693495.1 Zoogloea sp.
ATCATCCATGGAACACCCAACTGGGTTACGCTCCGTAAGGTTTTCCAAATCAGGACGCGGCATGAAGCACGTTCACGGCGTCCTCTTGTTCGGTCAGATCCTGCCCGGAACGGATGTCGCCCCCCCCACTCCGCCCGGAGGGATAATTCCGCCATGACCCCGCCTCTTCCCCCCTGGCTCGAGGCCTTCCGCCATCGGGTGGAGGCCGATGTGGTCGAAACCCACATTTCCTGGATACTCCTGTCCTCCGAGTACGCCTGGAAACTTAAGAAGCCGGTCAGCTTGCCCTTCGTGGACTATGGCACCCCCGCACGCCGGGCCTGGTGCTGCCAGGAGGAACTACGCCTCAACCGGCGCTTCGCTCCGGACCTCTACCTGGGGCTCGACCCCGTCGGGGGAAGCGGGGAGTGGGCAGTCAGGATGCGGCGCTTCGACGAAGCCCAGCGCCTGGACCATGTCTGCGCTCAAGGCCAGCTGCGCACGGAACACCTGGACGCCCTGGTTCAGACCATCACTCACGCCCACGGCAAGGCCGGGATCGCCGGCCCCACCAGCCCTTTCGGCGAGCCAGAGCAGGTGCTGGCTCCAGCCCTGGAAAACTTCGTGGAGCTTCTGGAACTCCAGCCGCAGCTCGGGGGGCGCCTGACACCCCTGCAGGCCTGGACCCACGACGAGTTCGGGCGTATCCGTCCGCTCCTCGCTGCCCGCAAGGCGGCGGGCCGGATCCGGGAATGCCACGGGGATCTGCACCTGGGGAACCTGATCCTGCAGGATGACCGGGTGCTGCCCTTCGACTGCATCGAATTCAACCCCGCCTTGCGCTGGATCGATGTGGCCTCGGAACTGGCCTTCACCTGGGTGGATCTGCTGGATCACCGCCAGCCCGGACTCGCAGGGTGGCTCCTGAACGCCTGGCGGGAGCACACCGGGGACCACGAGGCCATCGAAGTCATGCGCTTCTACGGCGTTTACCGGGCTCTCGTGCGTGCCAAGGTCGCCGCCCTGTCCGACCGGAGGGAAGACGTGGAAGACTACCTGAAACTGGCCGAACGTATCGCCCGCTCCGGCCCCCCGAAACTGGTGATCACCCACGGCCTCTCCGGTTCAGGGAAAACCCTGCAGAGTGGCCGGCTGCTGCAGGAAGACCCCCTGGGCCAGACCCTGCGGCTGCGCGCCGACGTGGAACGCAAACGCCTGTTCGGTCTCGCCCCCCTGGATGCCAGCGCTCCCCTGCTGAACATCTACACCGCCGGGGCCACCCGGGCCACCTACGGGCTGCTCGCTACCTGGGCAGGCCGCTGGCTGGCTGCGGGATGGTCGGTGATCGTGGATGCGGCCTTCCTGAAACGCCGGGAAAGGGATGCCTTCCACCAGCTGGCCCTGACCCATAACGCTGGGTTCGGCATCCTGGCGTGCGACGCCCCCCTGGACCAACTCCGGCAACGCCTCCTGACACGCCGGGGAGACGCTTCCGAAGCCACCGTGGCACTCCTGGCGCAGCAATGCCAGTGGCTGGAAGCCCTCGGGGAAGACGAGCATTCCCTCCTCCTGCCTCAGCGCAGGGAGCCCACATAACGCCCCACCGGATGGGTGGCATTGGGACGGACGGCCCGCGTCCGCATATACGCCCAAGGCTGGCGCGCGCCGTCGCCAGCGGGCGCCGGCGTGGAGCGTGCCGGGACGACTGCGGCCATGACCACGAGGCTGGCGTAGAATAGGTCGGCACACTCACTGCGGGGGGGCTCTCCCATGACCCGTCTTGCTGCTGTCCTGCTGGGCATTCTGCTTGTTTGGGGCCATGCCCCGGTCCTGGCCGGACCCTGGCGTGCCGACGCAGGCACGGTCAGGGGCTGGGCCCTGATGAGCCCGGCGGAGCGCATCGAGCACCAGCGCCGCCTGCGCAGCTTTACCCATGAAGCGGAATGCCGGGCCTACCTGCAGGCCCATCACGCCGGGATGGCACAGCGCGCCCGCGACCGGGGAGTGCAACTGGCGCCAGGCGGACGCTCCCCCTGCGACGCGCTGCTGCAACGGGGGGCGCTGCAATGACCCTCCCGGCGACTCTCCGCGCGCCCCTGCTATGCCTCATCCTGCCCGCCAGTGCAGTGCTCTGGGCCTGGCCCGAGGGCCTGCCACCCTGGCGCGGCCTGGCCATCATCACAGCCTGGACAGGGACCGGCCTGCTTCTCGCCAGCCTGCTCCTGATGCTCCGCCAGCCCCGGCTGGCTGAACATCTGGGAGGACTCAGCAACAGCTACCGCTGGCACCACCTCTCCGGCACACTGGCCTACATCAGCCTGTTGCTCCATCCCCTCGCACTCGCTGCGGATGGTTTCACGGAAGACCCACGGACAGCCTGGCTCGCCCTCGCCCCCTGGGCGCTCGGCTGGCCAGAAAACCTGGGCTGGCTGGCGCTGCTGCTCCTGATGGGCGGACTCGCAGGCAGTTTCGGCCCCCCTCTCGCTTACCGGCCCTGGCGGGCAGTGCATTTTCTGCTGGGCGCCGGCGTGGTGCTGGGGCTCGCCCATGTCTGGGCGCTGCTGGGGAATGCATCCGGTGTGCTGCTTGCCTTGTTCGTCTGCCTGTTCAGCCTGGGCTGGCGCCTGCTAGCCGATGACCGGGGCTGGGGAGCGGCCCCCTACCGGGTGAGCTCTGTCCGGGCCTGTGCCCGGGATAGTATCGAAGCGACGCTGACACCCTGTTCCCGCGCGCTACCTGCCCGCCCTGGCCAGTTTGTCCTGGCCGCATTCGGCGATGGCGGGCACTTTCATGGCAGCAAGGAGTTTCACCCCTTCACCCTCAGCGAAGTGGGCGACAACGGACAGTTGCGCATGGCCATCAAGGCCCTGGGGCACTGTACCCGACACCTTCAAGCCCTGGAGCCGGGCGTGCTGGTCCGGCTCGCAGGCCCATTTGGCGAAGCCGCCCAGACCCTGCCGGATGGCCGCCCCCGGCTATGGATTGCCGGGGGAATCGGCATCACGCCCTTCATGGCCCTCCTGCGCCAGGAAACCAGCGGACCGCCCACGGATCTGCTCCATGTGTTCAGGCGCGCCGAAGAGGCCCCCTTTCTTGACGAACTGGAAAGCCTGGCCCGCCAGCGCCCCGAACTGAACTACCTCCCCAGGGCCACCGGGGATGGTCCGGCGCCCCTGGCCGACATGCTGGCGCCCCTGGACAGCCTGGAGGAACGCTCGGTCTATCTGTGCGGCCCCCCAGGCCTTGTGGACTTGGCCCGGCGCCTGCTGCTGGCACGGGGAGTCAACGCCCTGCGCATCCACCATGACAGCTTTGATTTTCGCGGATCATGAAAACCCTCTATCGCCTGAGCACCCTTCTCTTCTGGCTCGCGGTCGGCGGCTTTGCCGCAGCACCCCAATGGCTGCCGGAGCCCCTCTCCCAGACTCCCCCATCCCGGGCGACCGGGACACAGCCCCGCCTGACGCCGGCCGAAATGGCGCGGCACAACCGGGAGGGTGACTGTTGGGTCAGCATCGACCAGCAGGTGTACGACCTGACGCTTTACACGCCCACCCATCCCGCCGATCCGGCAGTCATCCTGGCCTGGTGTGGCAAAGAAGCCAGCACCGCCTATCACACCAAGAACGCCGGCCGTCCCCACTCCCCGTACGCCGATCGCCTGCTGCCGCGTTACCGGCTGGGGCCCCTGCAGCCTTGAGGCTGCCCAGGAGCGCCGGACGGGGCCACGTTCCGGGAGGACCTTGCGCGCCCTCCCGGGGAGACCAGCGCCCGGTCAGGGGGCATCGAGCAAAGCCTCAAACGCCTCCACCGGCAGTGGGCGGGCAAAGTGGTAGCCCTGGTAGGCATGGCAGCCAGACGCCTCCAGAAAGGCACGCTGAGCCTCGGTTTCGACCCCTTCAGCGATCACACCGAGGCCCAGGCTCTGAGCCAGGGCAATCACCGTGCGGGCAATCGCCGCATCATTGGGATCACTGAGCACATCCCGGACAAAGGACTGATCGATCTTGAGCTGATCCAGGGGCAGGCGCTTCAGGTAGGACAACGACGAGAAACCCGTGCCGAAGTCGTCCAGGGCAAAGCGTACGCCCTTGGCCCGCAGGGCGAACATCTTGTCGATGATGTCATCCACGTTCGACACCAGCGTACTCTCGGTCAGCTCAAGCTTGAGCAGACGGGGGTCCGCCCCCGAGCGCTCAATGATGGACATCACCCGCCCGACGAAATCCGGCTGGGAGAACTGGTGGGCGCTCACGTTCACTGCGATGCCCAGCGTCTGCATGGCCGGCTGCAAGGCCCAGCGGGCCAACTGGGCGCAGGCCATCTCCAGCACCCATTCACCGAGTGGAAGGATCAGCCCGGTTTCCTCGGCCAGGGGAATGAAAGCGGCCGGAGATACCAGCCCCCGCGTCGGATGCTGCCAGCGCAGGAGGACCTCGGCACCCACGATGTGCCCTAGCCCACGCACCTGAGCCTGGTAATAGAGGAAAAACTGCCCCGCCCCCAACGCTTCACGCAAGTCCTTCTCGAGAGCCATCCGCTCCATGACCATGGTCTGCATGGCCGGATCAAAAAAGCGCAATGCGTTGCGCCCGGCATCCTTGGACTGGTACATCGCCAGATCTGCCTGCTTGAGGAGCTCGTCCGTACTCGTCTCATGCCCCTTGAACACCGTGGCCCCGATGCTGGCCGACGTCCGGTGGAACACACCGTCGAGGTGATAGGGTTCATTCAGGGCGGCCAGGATTTTCTCCCCCACCACCTCGGTCTGGTTGGCAGCCTCCTCCGGATTGCCCTTGAGTCCTCCGAGCACCACCAGAAACTCATCCCCCCCAAGACGCGCCACCGTATCCCCTTCGCGGACGCTCCCCACCAGACGCCGGGACACCTGCCCCAGCAGCAGATCCCCCTTGTCGTGGCCGAGGGAGTCGTTGAGCGTCTTGAAATTGTCCAGGTCAATGAAGAGCATGGCGCAACAGCTGTCATTCCGCCGGGAGGCCGTCATCGCCTGCTTCAGACGATCCCTCAGCAAGGTTCGGTTGGGCAGCCCGGTCAACTGGTCGAAAAAGGCCAGCTCCTCGATCTTCTGTTCCGCCTTCTTGCGATCACTGATGTCGAAATGGGTGCCCACATAATGCGTAACGCTTCCATCCTCGCCCTTGACCGCCGAGATGGTGAGCCATTTCGGATACACCTCCCCGCTCTTGCGTCGATCCCAGACCTCTCCCTGCCAGCCACCGGTGTTCAGGATGCACTCCCACATCTGCTGGTAGAAGGCCGCGTCATGCAGGCCCGACTTGAGGAGGGCGGGAGTCTTGCCCACCACATCTTCCGGCGCATAACCGGTAATTTTGGTGAAGGCCGTGTTCACCCTCAGGATCACTCCCGCGGCATCAGTGACCATCATGCCCTCCTGGGACTCAAAGGCCGCAGCAGCGATGCGCAGATCAATCGCCGCCTGCTTCTGGGAGGTAATGTCCCGGGTCACGGAGAGCTGGACCGTCTCCCCCTCGTCCTCCATGGGCACCGCGTGGGTTTCCAGCCAGCGTCGTCGCCCCTTGAGCCCCTGAATCTCGAACTCCAGCTTCACCGTCTCCCCTGCCAGGACGCGGCGATGCAGTTGCCCCACCACCTCCCGGTATTCAGGCACGATGAAATCCACCAGCGGGCGACCGGCAATCTGCTCCAGGGTATCCGCCTCCAGCATCCGCAAGCCCGCCGGGTTGATGTGCCTCAGGCGCCCCTCCGCATCCACCACCTTGATGCAGTCCGGCTCGTTATCGACGATGGTGCGCAGGCGCTGCTCCCGGTCCTTGAGCAAGCGCTCGGCCCGGTGTCGTTCGGTAATGTCCGAGTAGATCCAGATACTCCCGTCGTGAGGATCAGCGGGATCAATGACACGTCCCGTGAGCTGCCCCCAGAAAAAGCTGCCATCCTTATGGCGCAGCTTGACCTCGGCGTTGTAGCTCTGCCCCTGGGACATCAGCGCATACGCTTCGATACCGAGCCTCTCGTAGGTTTCGCGGGAATCGTAAAGGCGCTCGGACGACTCACCGGTCAGTTCCCCTGGCCCATACACGAAGATTTCCTCGAAGCGCCGGTTGCAGGCCACGATCCGGCGCTGCCGGATATGCACGATGCCCACCATCGCGTTGTCGAGAATCGTCTGGTTCTCCGCCAGCAGGCGGTGAATACGCACTTCCTGCCGACGACGCTCGGAAATATCCCGCAGGGCGCTGACGAACAAGGGCCCCTCGCGGCCCTCGATCCGGCTCAGGCAGATTTCCACATCCACCAGGCGGCCATCCTTGCACAGGGCCTTGGCCTCCTGCCCATGAACCACCGCCGATCCGGCCTCTCTTTTCGCAGCGCTCCCGGGGACGAGCAGCTCGATCGGACACCCCACCAGTTCGGCGACAGGATAGCCAAGCAGGCGCTCCACCTGCGGGTTGGCCCTCATGATGCGCCCTTCCCCATCGCTGATCAGCATGGCATCCGGACTGGCGGCAAAAACCGCTCTCTCCAGCAACTCGCTCCGGTGGAGCATTTCCCGCATCTCCTCCAGACCGGCAAGCACACCACCTTCGACGCCCGGAGGCACTGGAATGGGCCGCTCCAGGTCACCGCCACCAATCCGCCGGATATGGGCATGGATCTCCCGGGCCGATCCCCCGAGGGCCAGGCGGAGAGCGGCATAGGTCCGCCACAGCAGATAAAGGGCCAGGGCCACGCAGGCAATGAAGACCAGGCGGAACACCAGGGCCAGGCGCTGGGCGCTGCGCACCTCCTCCTGGGTGCGCGCCTCGATCAGGGTAAAGGCGTCATTGATCCAGCCCATGATCTCGGCCCTCGCCCGGTGATAATCAGCGTCGTAGAGCATGGTCCGGGCCAGAACCCAGCGGACCTCTGCGTCCGCTCCATCCGCTTCCACCAACCCCATGGCTTCACGCTCCACGGCCGCCAGGCGGTCCGATGCGGTCTTCGCCTGGACCAGCGCGGCCAGCTCTGCCGGCGCCAGGCCACTCTCCTGCATCAGGGTCAGCAGGGCCACCGCCCGACCGGACGGCACACGGCCCTCTGCGCCCGGCACCGACATCAGATCCCAATAAGCGTGGGCATAGCCCTCCGGCCGGGGACGCCGGCCCTCCCGGATCTCGATGATCTGGTGATAGAAATCCTTGTACCGGTGCTCACGGGTCGCCACATAAGTGCGCACCATCCGCGTAAGGTCATTGGACGAGCGGCGCAATTCATGGGCAAGGTCGATGGCCACCAGACGCCGTTCATTGGCCTGATCAACATCCTGCTCAGAACGGACATACAGACCGAACGCGAGCATCAACAACAGAAACACGGCCACGGTCAGCAACAGGTTTCGCGAAACCCGAAGGGGCGCGTTTCTCAAGGGCATTCTTACCATTTCCGATCAGGGGACGGCGCCGGGCCCGTCTGGACACGCTGCGCTCCGCGAAACGCGGGTAAGGGTTTTTACACCAAGCGTGCCTCAGGTTCCACCAGGATCTGCGGGCATACGGGCAGATGTCCTGACAGATCGTCATCTGGTCATGCACCCCCGCAAAGCCGGCGGGCCGCTTAAGCGGCCCGCCGACTCCCCGGTACCGGGCCCAGAGGCTCCCGGCACCTTCCCCTGGTCAAAGGAAAATCAGTTCTTCACCGCGGCGCTGGCCTCGGGCTTGGGTGTCTCCGGATGGAACTCCTCCTGAGTCGCGCCGTGCTTGGGTGCCCCGATGGACTGCTCCACCTCGGGTAGGGTATGGGCGATCCCCTTGTGGCAGTCGATGCAGGTCTTACCCTCGTTCAGGCCGGTCTGGTGCATCCGGGAAGAACGGCGGCCCTGCTCGGCGTAATCGAAGCTGTTGAAGTTATGGCAGTTGCGACACTCCCGGGAGTCGGTGCTCTTCATCCGGTCCCACTCGTGCTTGGCCAGTTCAAGACGTTTGGCGTTGAACTTCTCAGGGGTATCGATGGAGCCCAGAACCTTGTGCAGGACCTCGTTGGAGGCCTGGATCTTGCGCCACATCTTGGGGCCCCACTCCTTCGGCACATGACAATCGGGGCAGGTGGCCCGGACGCCAGAACGGTTGGAGGCGTGAATGGTGTTGCGGTACTCCTGGTACACGTTGTCCTTCATCTCGTGGCAAGAGATGCAGAACTCCTCCCGGTTGGTCCACTCCATGGCGGTGTTGAACGCCCCCCAGAACAGGATGCCGCCGATGAACAGCATCGCGGCAAAGCCCCACCCGGCAGCCCTGAGGCGACCGATCAGGCCCTTCTTGTTATTAGTATCCATTTGTCCGGCTCCTGTTGTTTATTGGTCAGCGCATGCCAGTGCCGGGCTTGAAGGTGTTACCCACCAGCGGCTTGGCATCGCTCTGGGGCACATGGCACTGGTTGCAGAAATAACGGCGGGGCGAAACGCTGGAAAGCTCGTCCCCCTCCCGGGTCTTGAAGTGGGTCACCGAGATCTTCGTGGCGCCGCTTTCCTTGGCCCGGGCCCAGGCGTGGCAATCCAGGCACTTGTTGAAGTTCTTGGTGACCGTGTAGCCCTTGATCGTATGGGGAATCAGCGGCGGCTGCTGGACGAAGTCCCGGGGCAGCGGCGCGGAATCGCGGCTGTAACGGGTGCCATCCCCCTCCGGATCGGAAGCGGTGATCTCGGCACCACGCAGGGTCTGCAGCTTGACCGGCGCATCGGCGGCCACGGCAGGGGCGAGGAAGGTCTGGGCAAGGCACAGGGCCAGGGCAGCAGCCCGCAAGCGGGCGAAAGGGAAGGTCGGCTTGTTCATCACTCGCTCCTTTGATCGAACCTATGAGTCATTTTGAAAACCTGTTTGTCACACACATCGATACAGCGGCCGCAGGTCGTGCAGTCCGATGCGAGAATCAGCGGATGGCTCTGCCCCACCGCCTTGAGGGCCGGACGGATCACCTGAGGTTCGGGGCAGACGGCAAAGCAGTCCATGCAATCGTCGCAGGCCTTGCGGTTGGGGGCAGACACCCGGACCAGGGCCTTCTTGCCGAGCAGACTGTAAAAGGCCCCCATCGGGCACAGGTGCCCACACCAGCCGCGGCTGGCCATGAACACGTCGTAGATGAAGATGCCGCCAATCACGAACAAGCCGCCGGACATCCCGAAAATCAGACTCCGGTGCAGCAGGGAGACGGGATTGACCCACTCCCAGACCAAAGTCCCGGTAAGGGCTGAGGCTACCAGCAGCATCCCCAGCAACCAGTAGCGGGTATTGGCGTCAGGCACCCGGCCGGTCTTGATGCCCAGCCGACGGCGGGTCCAGGCAGCCGCATCGGTCACCCCATTGACCGGACAGACCCAGCTGCAGAACACCCGCCCCCCCACCAGCAGATAAAAGAGCAGCACGATGGCGGCCCCGATCAGCGCGGTGGCGTACGGCACGTGACCGGTCACCAGGGTCTGCAGGAGCAGCAGCGGGTCGGTCAGGGGCAGCACCCCCAGGGTCATGGAAGAAGACAGATTGCCCTTGGCGATCCAGACCCCGAACCAGGGCCCACTTAGAAAGGCCAGCAGGATGAGGATCTGGCTGACCCGGCGCAGGATCAGGAAGCGCTGGCGCTGCCACAGGCTGCGCTCCGGCGCGCAGGGCGTCACCGGCCGGATAGTTTTCCTGGAGGACAGTGTCGTGGCCGCCATGATTCAGGGCTTCCAGTGGGAGTTGAGACCGCTCGGCCCCTTGGGCGCGGGAGCAACCGGTACAGCAGGCGTCGCCGGCAGATCGGGTGCCGGCGTCACGGGAGCCACCGCGGCCTCGGTGGCCGAACGCCCTGCAGTCGAGCCTTCAAAACCACGAATCGGCATTTCCACCTGATCACCGATCAGGGAGCCACCATGGCGGGCCTTTTCCTCCCACCCCTTGCGGTAGTGCTCTGGCAGGGCTCCCTGGGCAAGCGGACGGGGAAACACCTTGATCGCCGGCTCCGGCAGCACGCAGGACTTCTCGCACTTGCCGCAACCAGTACAGGCATCGGAATGCACCGTCGGCAGCAGCATGGCATGCCGGTCAGAACGGGGATTGTGCTGGGTTTCCAGAGTGATGGCCTTGTCGATGACCGGACATACCCGGTAACACACGTCGCAGCGCAGGCCGAGGAAGTTGAGGCAGGTCTCGTGGTCGATGAGCGCAGCGAGTCCCATCCGGGCCTGGTTGATGTCCGTCAGGGCCGGATCCAGGGCCCCCGTGGGACAGGCCTTGACGCAAGGGATGTCCTCGCACATCTCACAGGGCACACTGCGGGCATGGAAATACGGAGTCCCGGTGGGCACCGGCGCGCCCAGGTCCGAGAGCTTCAGAGTGTCGTAGGGACAGTCGCGGACACACAGGCCGCAGCGCACACAGGCGGCCAGGAAATCCGCCTCCGGCAACGCGCCAGGTGGCCGGAGGGCCTGTGCCGGCAGGGCCGAGGCACTGCGGGAGTACAGGCTCGCCCCCAGGGCCAGCAGACAGCCGCCACCGGCAGCGGCAGCCACGCTGTTAATGAACTTCCGCCGGGCAACCGACGCCGGTGAATTGGCAACGGATGACCTGGGGGCATTTTTTTTCTGGCCGGTGTCCATGATCAGGGGTGTGACAGTTCCATCCATGCAGGAGGCCCGTCTCCCGCCGGGAACCGGCCGCAGCGCAGGTCGCGCCAGTCGGCACCAACCCTGCGGAACGGCCCCCCGGAGGCAGGCCTGTGCTTACCGTGCGAGCTCAGGCCCGCACCACCTTGACGGCGCACTTCTTGTAGTCGGTCTCCTTGGAGATCGGGCAGGTCGCGTCGAGGGTGAGCTTGTTCACCAGCTTCGATTCATCGAAGAAGGGCACGAAGATCAGGCCCACCGGCGGCTTGTTGCGACCCTTGGTTTCGAGGCGGGCGGTCATCTCGCCGCGGCGAGAATGGACCTTGACCACCATGCCGCGCTGCAGGCCGCGCTTCTTGGCGTCGTCCGGATGCATGAAAACCTGGGCTTCCGGGACGGCCTTGTGCAGCTCGGGCACCCGGCGGGTCATGGTGCCGGTGTGCCAGTGTTCCAGCACGCGGCCGGTGCATAGCCACATGTCGAACTCGGCATCGGGCTTCTCGGGGGGATCCTGATAGGGCAGCGCGAAGATCACTGCCTTGCCGTCCTTGTGGCCGTAGAAGCGCACGCCCTCGCCCTTCTTGACGTAGGGGTCGTAGCCTTCGCGGAAGCGCCACAGGGTTTCCTTGCCATCGACCACCGGCCAGCGCAGGCCGCGGGCCTTGTGATAGACGTCGAAGGGGGCAAGGTCGTGGCCGTGGCCACGGCCAAAGATCGCGTATTCCTCGAACAGGCCCTTCTGCACGTAGAAGCCGAAGGCCTCGGATTCATCGTTGGTGTAGTTCTTGATCGCGTGCTCGTTCACCTTCACGAGCTCGCTCTTCGGGAACTTGTTCACCACCTTGTTGGCGTAGAGCACGTCGTAGAGGGTCTTGCCCTTCAGCTCGGGCTTCTTGGCGATCAGCTCGGCCGGCCAGACCTCCTCGACCTTGAAGCGCTTGGAGAACTCCATGTACTGCCACAGGTCGGACTTGGCCTCGCCCGGGGCCTTGACCTGCTGGCGCCACACCTGGGTGCGCCGCTCGGCGTTGCCGAAGGCGCCTTCCTTTTCGGTCCACATGGCAGAGGGCAGGATCAGGTCGGCAGCCAGCGCCGAGACGGTGGGGTACACGTCCGACACCACCACGAAAGCCGCCGGGTTGCGCCAGCCCGGGTAGATCTCCTGGTTGATGTTGGGGCCGGCCTGCATGTTGTTGGTGGTGCTGGTCCAGTAGCACTTGAGCTTGCCGTCCTTGAGGGCGCGGCTCTGAGCCACCGCGTGGAGGCCGATCTTGTCGGGGATCGTGCCTTCGGGCAGCTGCCAGATTTCTTCGGCGTGGTGGCGGTGCTCGGGGTTGGTGACGACCATGTCGGCCGGCAGGCGGTGGGCGAAAGTGCCCACTTCACGGGCGGTGCCACAGGCGGAGGGCTGGCCGGTGAGCGAGAAGGGGCCGGAGCCCGGGGTGGAGATCTTGCCCACCAGCAGGTGAACGTTGTAGATCATGTTGTTCACCCAGGTGCCACGGGTGTGCTGGTTGAAGCCCATGGTCCAGAAGCTGACGACCTTCTTCTTGGGGTCGGCGTACAGCTCGGCAAGCTTCTGCAGGCGGTCTTTGGGCACGCCGGAAAGCTTGGAGGTGTAGTCGAGGGTGTAGGTCGAGACGAACTTCTTGAATTCTTCGAAGGTGGACGGCCGGGCGTCGTTGGGGTTGTTCTTGGGCTTGCCGTCGGCGCCGGGGTAACCGTTGAACTTGGCGTCCTTCTCGAGGGCGTGGTTGGGGCGCAGGCCGAAGCCGATGTCGGTCTCGCCGGCCTTGAAGTTGACGTGGGCCTTGACGAACTCCTGGTTGACCTTGCCCGACTGGATGATGTGGTTGCAGATGTAGTTGAGAATCGCCAGGTCGGTCTGCGGCACGAAGATCATGCCGTTGTCGGCGAGCTCGAAGCTGCGGTGCTCGAAGGTGGACAGCACGTGCACCTGGGTATCGGTCTTGGTGAGGCGACGGTCGGTGATGCGGGTCCACAGGATGGGGTGCATCTCGGCCATGTTGGAGCCCCAGAGCACGAAGGCGTCGGCCTGCTCGATGTCGTCGTAGCAACCCATCGGCTCGTCGATGCCGAAGGTGCGCATGAAGCCGGTGACCGCCGAGGCCATGCAGTGGCGGGCGTTGGGGTCGAGGTTGTTGGAGCGGAAGCCGGCCTTCATGAGCTTGGAGGCGGCGTAGCCTTCCCAGATGGTCCACTGGCCGGAGCCGAACATGGCGATGGAGGCCGGGCCGGTGGTCTTGAGGGCATCCTTCCACTTCTCGGCCATGATGTCGAAGGCCTGGTTCCAGGTAATCGGGGTGAACTCGCCATCCTTGCTGTACTTGCCGTCCTTCATGCGCAGCAGCGGCCGGGTGAGCCGGTCCTCGCCGTACATGATCTTGGACAGGAAGTAGCCCTTGATGCAGTTGAGGCCCCGGTTGACCTGGGAGTCCGGATCGCCCTGGGTGGCCACCACGCGGCCGTTCTGGACGCCCACCAGCACCGAACAGCCGGTACCGCAGAAGCGGCAGGCGGCCTTGTCCCAGCGCACCGCGGTGGTGTTTTCGGCGGCGGCGGGGGCGGCCTCCTTCGCTGCCAGCGCAGGGAGGGAGATCCCGGCAGTGGCGGCAGCGGTGGCGATCGCCTGGGTCTTGATGAAATCGCGTCGGTTGATGGTCATGATTGAGCCTCCTCGCAGGGGGTATTCGTGGAATCCGTGGCAGGGGTTTCGGTAAAGCTGGCCGGCAGCGGGGTGTCGGTGTGCTCGTAGGCCAGGGTGGCAGCCAGTACCTGAGGAACACGGTGCAGCGCTATGAGGGTGTCGGACATGGATGCGCCTGCCGAATCCTCGACGGTCACCACCAGCTTGCCGTCGTCCGACATGCCGTGGCATTCAACGCCGGGGAAGGCGGTCAGGGCCGCCTCGGCCTCGGCACGGGTCTCCGGCTTGATGCGGAGGACAAGACTGACGATATTCATGAACACTCCGGTACAGGATTGATGACCACCCGCTGGATCGCCGTTACGGGACAGGGCGCGATGCAGGCACCGCAGCCGGTACAGAGGGCGTTGTCCACCTCGGGCAGCGACACACCCCCCAGGCGGGGACGAAAACGGATCACTGCCTCGTCGCAGATTTCTCCGCAGATGCGGCACTCCACCTGACGAGCCGCCAGACATTCTTCAGTGATGGCAATACCGAACAGCCAGGGACGCACTTCAGTATTCCGGCCCAGGGCGCCGGTCTGGCAAGCCCGGGTGCAGTCGCCGCACAAGGTACAGGCGGCAGCAGAAAAATCCGCCTCGGGGAAGCCCCCTTCCCCGCGCTTCAGCAGCTGAGTTGGGCAGGCACGCAGACAATCGTCACAGCGGGTACAGCGGGCGAGAAAGTCCGCTTCAGGCCCACTCCAGGGGGGACGGAACAACACCCGTCCGCTGGTACGTGCCCCAAGAAAGCGACGGCGGGAAACATCCATGTTTGACTCGATTTTTTTGATACGGCCAATCCTAATCCTTACCTTAGGCAAAAACCTTGATGCAGGCGAAGGCTTTCATCAAAGAACGAGCATCCGCCAGGCACCGCCACTGAAACCCACCTCGACGCCATCCAGCAGGCCGGCCCTTCAGAAGACGAGCCCTTCAAGACAGCGTTGGCAAGCACGTCCGTTCGAAATCCAAAAAAAAGGCCACCCGGAACCCTCCGGGTGGCCTCAACCCTTGCGGGGAGGGAGTAATCAGGATTTGGGCAGGCGGCCCATCAGGAAGAACTCATCATTGGGCCGCATGGAGGCAAGGTTGGCCAGACGGTTGCTCAGGGCAAAGAAGGCGGCAATGGCGCCAATGTCCCAGACGGCTTCGTCGTCAAAGCCGTGGGCCTTGATTTCGGCGATGTCTGCGTCGCCCACTTCGGCAGAGCGGAGGGCGACCTTCATGGCGAAATCGAGCATGGCCTTCTGGCGCGGGGTGATCTCGGCCTTGCGGTAGTTGGTGGCAATCTGGTCGGCCACCCGAGGGTTCTTGGCCCGGATGCGCAGGATGGCACCATGGGCTACCACGCAGTAAAGACAGCTGTTGGCACCGGAGGTCGCTACCACGATCATCTCCCGCTCGGCCTTGGTCAGACCTTCATCCTTTTCCATGAGCGCGTCGTGGTAGGCGAAGAAGGCCCGGAACTCTGCCGGGCGATGGGCCAGGGTGAGGAACACATTGGGCACGAAGCCGGCCTTTTCCTGCACGGCGAGAATCTTCTCGCGGATATCCTCAGGCAGGTTGGCAAGGTCGGGTACGGGGTAGCGGCTGACGGGGCGCTCGCTCATGCTGTTGTCTCCTTTGTCTCGTCTTGCGACCAGTTTAGCGGCCCGGAGCACAAGGTCGAGAGGGTCAGGGCAGAACGGCGGGATGTGCAAACGGCTTGGCCGAAAATACAACCCCTGCCCTCCTGACTGGCACACCCGTGTGCGTACCCCGTCCCTGGAACGGCAGCCTGCCTGCAACAAAAATTGCCCTGAGGGAATTGAAGCGGGCGGCTCAGAGGTCGGCCAGGGGCTGGCCGGCACTCGGATCGTCACGCTTGCCCAGTTGGGCAATCACCTCGGCCAGCCTCATGTGGAGTTGCTGCAGGCTGTCGTCGGTCAGCCCATGCAAGGCCTGGGGCAGGATGCCCTCCACCGGACCCGGCGCTTCAGCCAGCACAGGCACCGCAGCCTCACCCAGCTGCAAACCGACCCGGCGCAGGTCATCCGGATTGCGCATCTTGACCACCAGCCGCCGGCCCTCCAGCTTGTCCACCAGCTGGCTGCAGGTGGACTGGTGAATCGACAGGCGGATGGCCAGTTCAGACACCCCGATACCCGGCTGATGGGCAATTTCATGGAGCAGCCACAGCTGGGAGCCGGAAATACCGCAGCGCTGCTCCACCTCACGAAAGTGCTGGCGTACGGAACCGAAGATCAGGCGGAACTGCTTGAGTACCGCAATCGAGAGTGTCTCATCGGCGGCAGGAAGAGCGGAGAGAGGGCGGGTCGTGTTCATGGGGCGGAATTGTATGGACATCCATGCAACACGCAAGAGCAGTGTGCCGACAGGAGCAGACGGGGCACGGGAAATTACCCCCGCCTGGAACCATCCAGCTGCGCGTGCAACCAAATGAAAGACCTGGCGGGACAGCCGGTAGCGGGGGTGAGGCCCGGACACACTGGAAAAAATTAATTCAACGCTGCTGCCCGGCAGCCATGACAAATATACGGAATTCGGCAGAGCGCTCAAGGCGCTGACCCACTTCCTCAACGAATCCCTGGCGCCGCTCCCACACGGATGCCAGCCGACCCGCCCCACCGGGGCAGACCATTACAAGGAGAGACCCATGACTCAGGAATCGATCTGGAGCACCCGCTACCGGGACGCTGGTGAGGACTACCTTTTCGGCACCGAACCCAACCGTTTCCTGGCCCATCGCAGCACGCTGCTGCAGGATGGGCGGACGGCCCTGTCGGTGGCCGACGGAGAGGGCCGCAACGCCGTGTGGCTGGCCGAACAGGGTCTGGAAGTCACCGCCATCGAGATTTCCGCAGTCGCCATCGAAAAGGCCCGCCGGCTCGCGGCGGGCCGCCATGTCCAGGTGGATTTCCGTCAGGTCGACATGCTCGCCCCAGGCTGGCCACCGGCCGAAATGAAGGGGCAGTTCGACTGGGTGGTCGGGATTTTCATCCAGTTCGTGGGGCCGGAATGGCGGGAGCGCCAGTTTGAAGTCATGCAGCAACTGACCCGCCCGGGCGGTCGCATCCTGCTCCAGGGCTACACCCCCAAGCAGCTGGAGTACCGCACTGGAGGGCCCTCCGCCGCCGAGAACCTGTATACCGAGGACATTCTCCGGGAGGCCTTTGCCGACTGGATCATCGAGGAGCTGGTGGAGTACGAGGAAGACATCAGTGAAGGTAGCGGCCACCGGGGCCGCTCGGCCCTGATCGGTCTGGTGGCACGCAAGCCTTGATGGAGGGATGAGACTGGAGCTCCGGGGTGCTGGGCAAGAATGCGCCCGGACTCCCCGCCCCAGCCAGCGTCCCCCATGAAAAACCCCACGTCACGAGGAAACGCGACGTGGGGTCATGGAACGGAAAGCGGATCAGGCGAGCTCGAAGCGATCCGCGTTCATCACCTTGGTCCAGGCAGCAACAAAATCCTGGACGAACTGTTCCTGGTTGTCGTCCTGGGCATACACCTCCGCATAGGCACGCAGGATGGAGTTGGAGCCGAACACCAGATCGACCCGGGTCGCCGTCCACTTCTTCGCACCGCTCTTGCGCTCGACGATGTCGTAGCTGTTGCGCCCGGTGGGCTTCCAGCTATAGGCCATGTCGGTCAGGTTGACGAAAAAGTCGTTGGTCAGCGCGCCGACGCGATCGGTGAACACACCGTGCTGGCTACCGCCATGGTTGGTGCCGAGCACGCGCAGGCCACCGATCAACACGGTCATCTCGGGTGCGGTGAGACCCAACAGCTGGGCACGGTCAAGCAGCATCTCCTCGGGCTGGACCGCATAGTGCTTCTTCTGCCAGTTGCGGAAGCCGTCATGTTCCGGCTCGAGCACCGCGAAGGACTCGACGTCGGTCTGCGCCTGGCTGGCATCACCCCGCCCCGGGGTGAAGGGCACGTCCACCTTGAAGCCGGCGGCCTTGATCGCCTGCTCCAGACCCACGTTGCCACCCAGCACGATCACGTCCGCCACGCTGGCACCGGTTTCGGCAGCGATCTTCTCGTACACCGCCAGCACCTTGGCCAGACGCGCCGGCTCGTTGCCTTCCCAGTCTTTCTGCGGCGCGAGGCGAATGCGGGCACCATTGGCGCCGCCACGGTAGTCCGAGCCGCGGAAGGTACGGGCACTGTCCCAGGCGGTGGCGACCATGTCACCCACCGACAGGCCAGCAGCAGCGATCTTCGCCTTAACCGCAGCCACGTCGTAATTTTTGTGACCAGCGGGCACCGGGTCCTGCCAGATCAGATCCTCGGCCGGCACATCGGGGCCGATGTAGCGCGCTTTCGGGCCCATGTCGCGGTGAGTCAGCTTGAACCAGGCCCGGGCGAAGATATCCTCGAAGTAGGCCTGGTCGTCGCGGAAACGCTCGGCGATCTTGCGGTACTCGGGATCCATCTTCAGCGCCATATCGGCGTCGGTCATGATCGGCTTGCGGCGGATCGACGGATCCTCCACGTCCACCGGCATGTCCTCTTCCTTGATGTTGACCGGCTCCCACTGCCAGGCACCGGCAGGCGACTTCTGCAGCGCCCAGTCGTGCTTGAACAGCATGTCGAAGTAGCCGTTGTCCCACTGGGTGGGATGCGTGGTCCAGGCGCCTTCGATACCGCTGGTCACGGTGTCGCGGCCGATGCCGCGGGTTTTGTGGTTCATCCAGCCGAAGCCTTGCTCCTCGATGTCCGCGCCTTCCGGTGCGGGGCCGAGGTTGGCCGCGCTGCCATTACCGTGCGTCTTGCCGACGGTGTGGCCGCCCGCGGTCAGGGCCACGGTTTCCTCGTCGTTCATCGCCATGCGCTCGAAGGTCACGCGCATGTCATGAGCAGTCTTGAGCGGATCGGGCTTGCCGTCCACGCCTTCCGGGTTTACGTAGATCAGGCCCATCATCACCGCGGCGAGCGGATTGTCGAGGTCACGCACACCGGAGTAGCGCGAGCCCTCGCTGCGACTGGGCGCCAGCCATTGCTTCTCCGAACCCCAGTAGATGTCCTTCTCGGGATGCCAGATGTCCTCGCGGCCAAAGGCGAAGCCGAAGGTCTTGAAACCCATCGACTCGTAGGCCATGTTGCCGGCGAGGATGAAGAGGTCGGCCCAGCTCAGCTTGTTGCCGTACTTCTTCTTGATCGGCCACAGCAGGCGGCGCGCCTTGTCGAGGTTGCCGTTGTCGGGCCAGGAGTTGAGCGGGGCAAAGCGCTGGTTGCCGGTACCTGCGCCACCACGGCCGTCGGCGATGCGGTAAGTGCCGGCGGCGTGCCAGGCCATGCGGATCATAAGGCCGCCATAGTGGCCCCAGTCGGCTGGCCACCAGTCCTGGCTGTTGGTCATGAGGGCGTGGAGGTCCTTCTTGAGCGCATCCACGTCCAGGGTCTTGACGGCTTCGCGGTAGTTGAAGCCGGCAGGCATGGGATTGGTCTTGCTGTCGTGCTGGTGGAGAATGTCCAGGTTCAGGGTGTTGGGCCACCAGTCGGTGTTCGATTTGCCAGCGGACGTCATGCTGCCGTGCATGACAGGACATTGGCCGGACTTGACGTTGTTTCCGTTCATCTCCATCTCCTTGCGTTATTTTGGTGGACTAGGTGCTTGCGCTACCCAGGACGGCGGCAGCGCCCCCTCCTGTCGGTCTGACTCACCCACTGCCTGACTGTCTGCATAGACTACCCCATTCACCATTAATACGGCTCATGCAGCCCATCGCCTGACACTATGCCCCAGGCACCGTTTCCACCCCTGGAAATGCCCGACCCGGTGTCACCCCTCACCCACCAGAACCGCCCTGAAATCATTCACGTTGGTCAGGGTCGGGCCGGTGACCAGGGAATCGCCAAGGGCTTCAAAAAAGCCGTGAGCATCGTTGTTGTCGAGGCTGTCGTGGGGCCGCAGGCCGTGGGCCCAGGCGCGGGACAGGGTATCCGGACCGATGAAGGCACCAGCGATTTCTTCCAGGCCATCCACGCCGTCGGTATCACCCGCCACACCGTAAATGCCAGGCACTCCGTCGAGGGCCAGCGCCAGGGACAACAGGTATTCCACGTTGCGGCCGCCCCGCCCGTTGCCACGCACGGTGACCGTGGTCTCGCCACCGGACAGCAGCACACAGGGCGGCTTCACCGGCTGACCGTGACGACGGACCTGCAGTGCGATGGCCGCCATCACCTTGCCCACATCGCGGGCCTCACCTTCGAGGCTGTTCCCCAAGATGACCGGTGTGATCCCCGCCGCACGGGCGAGCCCGGCGGCAGCCTCAAGAGCCATCTGCGGGGTGGCGACCAGATGGGTGCTCACCCCTGCCAGGCGCGGATCACCGAGCTTGAGGGTTTCTCCGGCACCACTCTCCAGCAGGGCCCGGGCACCACCCGGCAGTTCGATGCCGTAACGGCGGACGACCGCCAGCGCATCCGCACAGGTGGTGAAATCCGCCACCGTAGGGCCGGAAGCGATGTCCATGGGATTGTCACCAGGCACGTCGGAAATCAGCAGGTTAACCACCCGGGCCGGGTGGCAGGCTGCCGCCAGCCGTCCGCCCTTGATGGCCGAAAGGTGGCGCCGCACGCAGTTCATCTCGGCGATTGTTGCCCCGGACTGGAGCAGGTCGCGGTTGATGGCCTGCTTGTGCTCCAGGCTCACCCCCGCGCCCGGCAAGGGCAACAGCGCAGAACCACCGCCGGAAATCAGGCAGATCACCAGATCATCGGCACCGAGGCCCGCAACGCGGGCCAGCATCCGCTGGGCAGCAGCACAGCCGGCCGCATCAGGCAGCGGATGCGCCGCTTCGACGATTTCGATCCGCTCGCAGGGCACGGCATGACCGTAGCGGGTCACCACCAGGCCGGAGAGCGCACCCGGCCAGTGCTGCTCCAGCGCCCGCGCCATGGCTGCCGAGGCCTTGCCAGCCCCGATCACCAGGGTCCGTCCCCGGGGCGGATCCGGCAGGAAGCGCGGCAGGCACAGCCCGGGCTGGGCGGCATCGACGGCCGCGGCGAACATCGCCCGGAGAAGCTCCCGGGGGGAAGTCATCGATACATCCTTTGTCAAAGACCCTGATCTGGCTGCACAGGACACAGTTGGACGGCCTGGCCCCCGTCACCGGGAGGGGCACAGAGGTCAGGGCCCTGGCCGTAAGGACTCGCCGACCCCCTGCAAGGGGCCCAGGGGGTTGCGGCGCAGCTCGGTCTCCTCAATACGGGGGCGCCCACTCCACTGCTTGAAAACCACCTTCTCCCCCACCACCACGATCAGGGCACCGAACTTCCAGCCAGTGGTCCGGGTATCACGCTTGAAATTGAGAAAGTCCAGCATGAAGTTCCCCACCCGCTCCCGGTTGATACGGCTGGGCTCCATGAAATAACCGGTACAGCCATCCTGGGCCTTCATGCAGTCCAGCAAGCCCGGAGGAATGGCCGCCCGCTCCTGCAGGGGAGAAGGCAGCACCATCCTGACCACCTGGGAATGGTTGAGGATCTGCACGTTGGGGGTGCTCGCTGGATCGAAGCCGAGTTCCCGCACGGTTTCCATGGTGGTCTCGTAGGGCAGGATGCGATCAAACGCGGCCTTCGCGTCGTCGAATGCCTTCCAGCGATTGCTCACATCCTGGTTGGCCGTGGGCAGCATGCCGGCGCAGCCCGTGATCAGTACGGCAAGACACAACAAGAGCGGCTTCACGATAACTCCCCTTTCACCCACGCTGAACTGAACGTCACTGGTGATCGCGCCAACAAGAACTGTAAGGCTAGCCCAGGAAAAGGGCTGTTTGAGCGACCTGTCAAAACACCCCCCCCAGCCTTCATTTTGAAGCTCGTTAACAAATAAAAACAGTCACCTGAGTTCTGGCCATGGCTGGTACATCTCTGGATTGCCTGCCAATGCGGGGAGCCACCTGCTCCGGCGCTAGCCCTTCACGCACACCACCTGCTTCAGAGTGTGCAGGATCTCGGTCAGGTCGCGCTGGTTGGCCATCACTTCATCGATGTCCTTGTAGGCGCCCGGAATCTCATCGACCACGCCCTTGTCCTTGCGGCAGATCACCCCTTCGGTCTGGCGCGCGAGATCGGCTTCGGTGAACTGTTTCGTGGCGGCGGTGCGGCTCATGCGCCGGCCGGCACCGTGGGCGCTGGAGCAAAAACTCTCAGGGTTGCCCTTGCCGCGCACGATGTAGCTGCGTGCGCCCATGCTGCCGGGGACGATGCCCAGGTCGCCCTCGCGCGCCCGAATGGCACCTTTGCGGGTAACCCACACGTTTGCGCCGTAATGGTGTTCCTGGGCGACGTAGTTGTGATGGCAGTTCACCACCTCGGTGGTCACCGTAAACGGCGGCAGGTGTTGAGCCAATGCGTTGAGTACCAGATCGAGCATGGCTTGCCGGTTGGCCATCGCATATTCCTGCGCCCAATGCACCGCCTCGACGTAGTCGGCGAAGTGTTCGCTCCCTTCCGGGAAGTAAGCCAGGTCACGATCCGGCAACTGGATCATCCAGCGCTCCATGTCCTTTCGCGCCAGCTGGATGAAGTAATCCGCGATGGCGTTGCCGATACCCCGGCTGCCCGAATGCAGCATCACCCAGACCTGCTCATGCTCGTCCAGGCAGACCTCGATGAAGTGGTTTCCGCCGCCGAGCGTGCCCATCTGATTCGCCCACTTCGAGAACTTGCCAAAAGCCTTGAGCAGTTGCGGATGGCGCCCGGTCAGGGCCTGGAGGCCGGGCTCGAAGGG
This sequence comes from Zoogloea sp., assembly GCF_028693495.1. Classification (GTDB taxonomy): domain Bacteria; phylum Pseudomonadota; class Gammaproteobacteria; order Burkholderiales; family Rhodocyclaceae; genus Zoogloea. The sequence continues at coordinate 22,056 of NZ_JAQUVG010000037.1, forward strand.
ACGCACCGCCTCGGCCAGCACGCGGTCGTCGGCATGCTGGGCACGGCCGACCGGAACATCCCGCGTGATCTGGTCAAACACCTTCTTCAGGCGCTTCTCGTCGATGTCATTGGCGGTGAGCGAAAGGCGCGCGGCGACCATGCCGCAGCCGATGTCGACACCCACCGCTGCCGGGATGATGGCCCGGTGGGTGGCGATGACCGAGCCAATGGTCGCGCCGATGCCCAGGTGCACGTCGGGCATGGCGGCCACATGGTGGTGGATAAAGGGCATGGAGGCGATGTTGGCGAGTTGTTCCTTTGAGCGCTCATCGACATCGTCGGTCCAGATCTTCACCGGCACGCGCCCGGTACTGATGGCTTGTTTGATCGGCATCACTTTCCCTTCTTCTGGATCACCCGCACCGGGCATGTTTCGATTGATGCTCACGCCCGCACGACGCTGAGACCGTTTTCAGTCGAGCTCCCTTTTCAGCAAGCACGCGGAAAGGTAAGTCCGAACCCTCGCAACGGCGGTTGTCACGTTCTCGTCCTGCGGCAGATCCTTCCACACCGTCAGGAAGTGCTCACCGGGCTCGCCTTCCCGGACCTGCACATAGCCCGCCAGGCTACGTGCAGGTGACCGAAAGGCAGGTTCGGCGCCGCACCGAGGGGATCGAAGACCGTTTCGCGTACCTCGACCTCTTCCACAGCCAGTCGCTCCAGCAGGTGCGTCCTCTCGACGACGAAGACAGGGTCTTGGAGGTGTTCGGTCTCGTTTTTTCTCGCGACCAGCTCTTTCACTCTGGAGCACCCCATGAACGGCCAACAGATCACGATAAAGCTCAGTGCAAGCGCAGGCGCGAGGATGGAGTTGAGGAACCGATCCCCGATCGTCCGATATGCGCCATCCGCCTCATCAGACAAGGCACCGATCGGGTTCTGCGTGCGTTGCTCAAGTGTCCCACGCACGAGATAGAGCACGCCGAGCACATTAAGCGGGTTGATGCACATCGACCAAGTTTGGCCCTGTTATAGCAAACGCTCTGGGATCTGGGCGGTCATCGTTCCCCTCCTGAGGGGCCTCGGCACACTGCACGGCCTGAGCCTTGCCCATGCGTTGAAAAACGCCCGCTTCAGCCAACCCACCTGCGATGGCTCCCACGGTGTCGCTATCGCCACCGATCGAGATGGCATTCCGGATCGCGCCCTCAAAGTCCGTGGCAGTCAGCGCACAGACGAGCGCCTGCGGGACCGTTTCCTGACAGGTCTCGTTAAACACGTACGCCACTCGGATCTCGTCCGGGGAGCGTTCAAGGTTGTACCCGTAGCGTTCGGTAATGGCTTCTCGAATAGCGTCAGCGGGCATGTCCATGCGCGCGAGAAAAATGGCAAGCGCCGTGGCCTCGGCCCCCTTGAGTCCTTCCGGGTGGTCGTGTGTTGTCATCTGTATAAAACACGTTCGGATGGAAGAACGGACTGAAGCCCTTGAAGCGGTGGTTGTGAAACTCGTACACCGAACCGACGATGTCTCCGATGATGGCGCCTAGCATGTCTCCTCCGTTGGGCATTGGGCGATTGGATAGCTGCAGACACAGGCATGCGGGAGGGCGGAATCCGGGTTTTGGGTGGTCATGATTTTTCCTCGCGCAACCCACGATCGCCTGAAGCACGATCGCCTGAAGCACGTTGGCCAGCCGGGTCAGCCTTCAACCGTGAGGCCACATGCGACAGCCCAGTCCGTAGCCAACTCCACTAACTTCGGTACCGAATCGGCCTGCGAGACGGTCGCCCAGTTCTTGGTTGCGGGCGAGGTACGGGCCCGACAGGTCTGCCTGACGTGCCACCAGAAGTGCATGAGTGGCTTCCATCAGCTCGATGATTCGCGGGCTTTCCGTGTCCCGACGCCACTCAATCAAGCTGCGTACCCAATTGGCTCGATAGCGAAGCCGGACATCTGGCGATAATTTGGTATTGCGGATGCAGAGCAGGACTGTGGGATTGGGGGATGCGCCGTGTTCGATGCACTGGGAGAGTGCTACAAGGCGTTCGACCATCAGTCGCGCACGGTCTGCTTCCCTTGGGGATTTCGGATTAAGTGCTGAAAAGGCTGTCACGACCGCCGTCCCCCATTGGCCATGAACTGCGCAAGCCGCTCTTCGGCCTGACGGCAGGTGAACGCGTCCTTGAATACCGCGATGGCATCGGGCAGCGGAGGGATGCCTTCTTGCAGCGGCGGCAGGACATAGCGGGAAATGTAAAGCGTCCAGTCTTCAGCCTTAACCCCGTCAAGACTACCCCCCGGGCGGCATCTTGCATATCAGCAAAGCCGCGATACCAGCCGAGGATCTCGGCGACATGCTCTAGCTCCAGATAAGTCGGCGGCATCCACCGGGCCGCGCAGGATGTTGGCGGATTCCCACAGGTGGGATTCGAGTTGGGCGAGATCGAGTGCCATGCCAACAGCGTACCGAGAACCCGCAAGTCCTTGCGCTCAACAGATGCCGCAAGCTCCAGAGGGCGAACAGGGAGGGCACGAGAGAGTACGATGCGTTCCGCACATACCCGTTCCGAGCAGCACTCTCAAGGCCATTGCCGACTTTCTCGCCCGGCGAATGGAATGGCAGTGATGAGACGGTCAGCTGCCGCCCACCCTACTTCAGTACTCAACGACAGCTTCCCGGTCTGTAGCCAGCAGGAGCCAACCCAATGGCTGCAACAATGCACAGAGCAGTCGAAATTTACCCTGCGCATTCACCCTTCGAGTTACATGCCGACAAAGTGCGCCAGGCCACTCTCGCCAACGGGTGCTTCTACTAGCCACGGTATCAGCGCCGATTGCTTGGACAGGTTGTCAGCAACTCGACGAATGAAAGGCACTTCATAGGCACCACGCTGGCAAAGAACGGGATGCTTTGTTCCGCTGGCCAAGAGCGACTGGTTGATGATCCAAGCATGCGGTTCAATACCTGCTCGAGCCAAGTCGGCGCTAAGGCGTTCAGCCTCATGAACAGGCGTGGCTTCCGGCAGTGTCACGATGAGCACACGGGTATAGCTGGGGTCGCGCAGCCGAGGGAGCAATTGGAGTACGGCTTCGGGCATGTCGCCCTGGGTCCGCATGACTTCCCGGTGGTACGCCTCTGCCGCATCGAGCAAGAGAATGGTATGCCCCGTCGGCGCTGTATCCAGTACCACGAAACCATCCTTGCCTTCATCGACGGTGCGGGCGAAGGCTCGGAATACGGCGATTTCTTCGGTGCAGGGTGAGCGCAAGTCCTCTTCAAGCAGGGCACGCCCACCTGCATCGAGATGCTGCCCGGCCTTGGCCAACACCTCCTCGGTGTATTGCTTAACTTCCTGAGCGGGGTCGATGCGTGTCACCGCCAGTCCGGGTACGACGCCATCAATGGCTGCTGCCGTGTGGGCTGCCGGATCGGTTGTGGACAGCACCACCTTGTGGCCTTTTTTGGCCAAAGCAACCGCGATAGCGGCCGCCACCGTCGTCTTGCCTACGCCGCCTTTGCCCATGGTCATGACGACCCCATGCCCCGTTGCTGCGATGTCCTCTACGAGACCGCGAAGCTTAGGCGGTAGAGCGGTTTCCGGCATAACGGTACGGGTTGGAGCGATGACCGTCTCGGGGTGTGCCATCTCGCGCAGGGCATCCAGACCCACCGTGCCACGGGGCAGGAAGGGGATGCGCGTTTGCGGTAAGTTGGCGAGTTCTGGTGGCATGGTTTCAATAGCTGCTGAGGCGCGAGCCACCATTGCAGCAGCAACGGCATCGCCAACCGTATCGCCAGAGAACAAGCCGTTGATGACCAGAGTCTGGTTGCAAATGCCCAGGTCAGTCAGTTCAAGGCGGGTTCGGTTGGCCTCACGCAAGGAGGCCGTATCTGCACGGGCGACCAGAATGACGGTCGTCTCGTCGGCGCTGGACAAGCGTGCCACCGTTGCGGCGTATAAGGCCTTCTGCTTCTCCAGGCCAGCCAGCGGGCCAAGACATGAAGCACCGCCAGTCGAAGACGAGATGAACTCGTCCCAAGCCGAGGGCAGAGTCAGCAGGCGTAGCGTGTGGCCGGTGGGTGCCGTGTCGAAGATGACGTGGTCGAATTCTGCGGTCGCCACTGGATCGCCGAGCAGCTTGGAGAACTCGTCGAAGGCCGCAATCTCGACGGTACAGGCTCCCGAAAATTGCTCCTCCATGCTCTGGATTGCGGCGGCCGGCAGGATGCCGCGGTACGGTCCCACCATCCGTTCCCGGTAGGCATGGGCTGCGGCCTCCGGGTCGATGTTCAAAGCGAACAGCCCCGGTGCACCGGGAATGGCGGTCGGCGACTGACTCAGCCCCACACCCAGCACCTCGTCCAGGTTGGAGGCCGGGTCGGTGCTGACAATGAGTACCTTCTTGCCGGCTTCGGTCAGTGCCAGGCCTGTGGCACAGGAGAGCGATGTTTTACCGACGCCGCCCTTGCCCGTGAAGAACAAGTAGCGGGTCTGGATATTGGGCAGCGACATGATTTGGCTCCTTTTTAGCAGGTTCCCGGCTTGCAGCCACAGCTACCAGCCTTGATGTGCGGCTTCTCGGCGGTCGTCAGCGTGATGCCCAGCTTCTGGGCCAATTGGGCACGCGACGGATACATGCCGGTGGAGACGATGTGGCCATCAACGGCGAGGATCGGCAGGCGGTCCATGCCGGCTTCCATTTCCTTGACCACCGCCGGATTGGCGGCAAAGGCCTGCGGCTCCTGGCCGAGGTTGTGGCGTGCCACGGTGATGCCGTGCTGTTCGACCCATTTCAGGTCGGCCGCGAACTGAGCCAGCACCGGGTCTACATCGACGCCACAGACGCCCGTGGAACAGCACATGGCGGGGTCGAACACTTCGAGTTTTTTCATGATGGTCTCCTTGCGCGCGGTTCTTACGTGTTTTGGGCTTCGTACCAGCCCTTGGATGCATTGACGACTTTCACAACCAGCAGCATAACCGGCACCTCGATGAGGACACCTACGACGGTAGCCAGCGCAGCGCCAGATTCAAACCCGAAGAGGCTGATGGCGGCCGCCACGGCCAGTTCGAAGAAGTTCGAGGCGCCGATCAGCGCGGACGGGCAGGCTATGCTGTGCCTTTCGCCAACAAGCTTGTTCAGCCAATAAGCCAGGGCCGAGTTGAAGAGGACCTGGATAAGGATGGGAATAGCCAACAGCGCGATGACCAGTGGCTGTTTGATGATAGCTTCGCCCTGGAAGGCGAACAACAGCACCAGGGTCGCCAGCAGCGCCGAGATGGACCACAGGCCAATCTTCGCCATCGCCGTGTCGAAGGCGGCCTGTCCCTTGGCCAGCAATGCCTTGCGCCAGAGCTGAGCCAGGATGACCGGAATCACGATATAGAGGACGACCGAGGCCAACAGCGTGTCCCAAGGCACCGTGATGGACGAGATACCGAGCAGGAAAGCCACCAAGGGCGCGAAGGCAAAGACCATGATCGTGTCGTTGATCGCCACCTGCGACAAGGTGAACAGCGGATGCCCGTTGGTCAGCCGGCTCCAAACGAAGACCATCGCCGTGCAGGGCGCAGCTGCCAGCAGGATGAGGCCAGCGATGTAGCTGTCCAGCTGCTCAGCCGGCAGCATCGGTGCGAACAGGTTGCGGATGAACAGCCAGCCCAGGAAGGCCATCGAAAAAGGCTTCACCAGCCAGTTCACGAACAGCGTCACGCCGATGCCGCGAACGTGCTGCCTCATTTCGGCCAGGGCGCCGAAATCGACCTTCACCAGCATCGGAATGATCATGACCCAGATGAGGAGACCGACCGGCAGATTGACTTGGGCCACTTCCATGCGGCCGATGGCCTGGAAGAGGCCGGGTGACGCCTGCCCAGCGGCAATGCCGGTGACGATGCAGAGGAAGACCCAGACGGTCAGGTAGCGCTCGAAGACGCTCATTGGTGCGCCGGCCGCGATCTTTGCGGTGACTTCACATTGAATAGCAGACATTGCTGTTCCTTACAGGCCGAACGCTTCGCGGACTGCCGGCACGAGACGGGCACGGATGTCATCACGCACAGCCAGAAAACTCTCGAGCGGCTCACCGTGAGGGTCATGGAAGCCAACGTGGATGCGCCTTACCGGACGCGGGAAGATGGGGCAGGTTTCCTTGGCGTTGTCGCAGACGCTGACCACCAGGTCGATGTCCTCGTCCATGACATCGTCGACGGTCTTTGGGAACAAGCCTTCGGTCGGCAATCCGGCGAGCTTCAGAGCCTCGATGGCGCCGTCGGCCACCTTGGGCTGGGGGCTGGTGCCAGCCGAGATGCCGCGGACCAGGCCGGCCAGGTCGTGATTGAGGATGGCTTCGCCCATCTGGGAGCGGCAGGAGTTGCCCGTGCAGAGGACGAGGACGGTCTTGGGGGTACTCATCGTGTGTTCCGTTGTCTTTCGTTGGGGGTGTGCGCGGGCGCTTGTCAGCCCGCAGTACGGCCGATGTCGTCCAGGTGTTGCTGGAGCGACAGACCATTGAGCTTCTGAATGGGCAGATTGAGAAACAAAGAGAGACGACGGCTCAGCAGTCGGTAGGCTGTGGAAACGGCTTCACGTTTCACCGCATCGCTCCCTTCCACGGCAGCCGGGTCCTCGATACCCCAGTGAGCGGTCATCGGCTGGCCTGGCCAGACGGGGCAGACTTCACCGGCGGCGTTGTCGCAGACGGTAAACACGAAGTCGAGCGCTGGGGAATCGGGCGTCGCAAACTCATCCCAGCTCTTGCTGCGCAGGCCATCGACCGGCATGCCTTGCTGGTTCAGCAGTTCCAGCACCAGGGGATTCACCTCGCCGCTGGGATGGCTGCCTGCACTGTAGGCACGGAAACGTCCTTTACCCAAGTGGTTCAGTAGGGTTTCCGCGAGGATGCTGCGGGCGGAGTTGCCAGTACAGAGAAAGAGGACATTGAAGATGCGATCGCTCATGGCGCGTTCCCTTCGGGGTTGGAAGTGTTGGTGCGACGTTTGGCGGTAGTGTCGCAACTGGCCGTCTTGGGCAGGCAGGCCTTGCCCTGGCAACAGTTGCTGGTCAGGAAAGCAATGAGTTCGTCCATCGTTCCGTACTCCGCCGAGTAGCGGATGAAGCGGCTTTCTCGTTCGCCCTTGATGAGGCCGACACGGCTCAGGTGCGAGAGGTGAAAGGATAGGGTCGCCCCTGGGAGGCTCAGCTTCTCCGCGATGGCACTGACGTTCATGCCTTCGGGGCCGGCTTCAACCAGCAGACGAAAGATGGCGAGGCGAGATTCATGCCCCAGCGCAGCAAGGAATTCGGCGGCGTTCAAGGTTTTCATATTTCCAATAATATAGAAATATAGATTTCCAGTAAGTTAAGAAATTGTGACAACCAGGAAGGCTGTCGCGGGTCAGCGTCACTTCTGAGGGATACGGTGGGCCGCTGGGCAATAGCGTCAGTCGGTCGGCCTGTGCGGCATAGGAAAGTGCCAGAGTTGGCTGACTTGAGTGGCCGCGATGATGACAGACCGGAAGCCATTGGCCATCGGTTAGCTGCGTACATATTTACCCAGCTAGCAGAATACCTTCACGAGCGAATTTACAATGGCATAATTGTCGTAAATTGGCTCTCGACCGCTGACCCGTCCCTGCACAGGGTGTATTTCAGAAATTTTTTGGAGCCAAGGACTAAACCGACAAAACGCCTCGAGAAATGAACCACCCCATCTACCATCCGGGTCCTGAGCAACCTACGCCTGAGCAGCGTTTGCTTCTAATGGATGACAAGAGTTGGGAGGCATTTATTGAGCAATGTGCCCGGCAGCTCAAGACAGAGGGGCTATAC
>NZ_JAQUVG010000038.1 GCF_028693495.1 Zoogloea sp.
CCCCCTCCGGATTCTGCCAGCGGACCAGGAGCTGCTGTAGTTCCTGAGTCCGGCGCAGACAGTTGGCCAACCCTTCCGAACGCTCCGCCTGGGTCTCGAGGATCGTGCAAAAGGCCGCCAGTTCAAGCTCCAGATTTTCCAGTGCCTCGAAAAAAGCCGGTATCTCCTCCATCTGGGCAAAACCGAAGCGGGCATTCTCAGCCTGCACGCTCAGGCGCAGGTCCCGGGCCGCTTTCTCGAGCTTGCGGGTGGCCTCGATCAGGTCCAGGCAGTCCCGGGCCCCGGCAACCGTCTCCGAGCGGGTATCCCGCGCCAGTTCCAGGAGCTGGGAGGTGGACACACTCTCACCGAAGAACAGGCTTGCGGTTTCGGGCAGTTGATGCGCCTCATCGAAGATCACCGCGTTGCAGGAAGGCAGCAACTCCCCCATCCCCTCATCGCGGAGCATCACGTCTGCGAAGAAAAGATGGTGATTGACCACTACCACGTCCGCCTCCATCGCCGTGCGGCGGGCAGCGGCCACGCAGCACTCCTTGATGTTCGGACATTCCTGCCCCAGGCAGTTGTCCCGGCTGGAAGTGGCAAACTGCCAGGCCGCAGCATCCTCGGGCACCTCGGGGCATTCCGCCTTGTCGCCGCTCTGGCTGATCTCAAGAAAGCGGCCAATGGCCCGCAGATGGGCGGCGTCCTCCGGGGTCTGGAAGCGGCCATCCACCAGGTTGCGGGCCAGATGATAGTGACACACGTAGTTGGCCCGTCCCTTGAGCAGGGCAGTGGCCACCGGCACCTTCAGGGCGCTGCGGATGGTAGGCAGATCGCGGTTGTAGAGTTGGTCCTGGAGGGTCTTGGTCCCGGTGGAAATGATTACCTTGCCCCCATTGAGGAGGGCGGGCACCAGATAGGCGTAAGTCTTGCCCGTACCGGTGCCGGCCTCGGCCACCAGCACCCCGTTTTCCTTGAGGGTATGGGCGATATGCTCAGCCATCTCGATCTGCTGCGGCCGCGGCGAAAACCCGGGAATCGCGGCGGCCAGAGGGCCGTCAAGGGCAAAAGCTTTATCGACGTTCATGAAATTTCGATCTCCACCTGATCAACGCTCAGTCCGGGCGCCCCTCTGCCAGTACCTTCGACATGCACACGGCAGGCAGGCGCCCTGAAACGATCGCGGGGAAGCCTGGACGCACCTCAATCCACCCGGTGGGCTTCTGCCAGGTAATCCCGGGAGCGCATCTCGATCAGGCGGCTGACGGTCCGCTGGAACTCGTTGGCGTGCTGCCCTTCCCGGTACAAGTCATAGGCTTCGCACTCGGCACTGACCAGCAGCTTGACCCGGTGGTCGTAAAGCACGTCAATCAGCCAGGTGAAGCGACGGGCCTCGGATGCCATGGTGGCAGGCATCTTCGGTACCCGGGAGAGAATCAGGGTGTGGTATTCCCGGGCAATTTCCAGGTAGTCGTTCTGGGAGCGGGCCCCCTTGCAGAGGGCGTCAAAGTCAAACCAGATCACTCCGGCACCCTTGCGCTGGACCTTCAGCTTGCGCTCCAGCACCTCGATCTCACCCGTTTGTCCCTTGCTGCCGGCAATCTTGACAAAATCCTCCGCCAGACGGCGATCTGCCGCCTCGTCCGCCGGGATCAGGAAGGCATCCATCTTCTCGAGGGTGCGCAAGCGGTAGTCGGTACCGTGATCCACCTCGAAGACGTCAAAGCGTCGCTTGATCATCTCGATGGTGGGGAGGAAGTTGATCCGTTGCAGCCCGTTGGGATACAGGCCGTCGGGCGGGTAGTTGGAGGTCATCACAAAGATCGTGCCCCTGGCGAACAGGGCGTCGAGCAGGCGGCCCAGGATCATCGCATCGGCGATATCCGACACGTGGAACTCGTCAAAACACAGGAGCCGTGTCTGCCGGGCGATCCGGTCAGCCACCTTCTGGAGGGGATCCGGCTCATGATTCAGGTTCTTCAGATCGTTCTGGATTTCCTGCATGAAGGCGTGAAAGTGGACCCGGCGCTTGCGCTGGTACGGAACGGAGTCGAAGAAGCAGTCCATCAGGAAGCTCTTGCCGCGTCCCACGCCCCCCCAGAAATACACACTGCGCGGCTGCCGGGGCCGCGATAACAATTTGCGGATCGTGCCACGACGGGCAGCCTTGAAGGCGACCAGCTCTGAATACAGGCCCTGGAGGCGCTGCGCCGCAGCGCGCTGGGCCGGGTCGGACTTGTAGCCCCGCGCCTTGAGCGTGGCGTCATAGGCTTCGAGCATGCCGTTTTCGGCAACCTTGAGGATTCGATGGGGCATCTTGGTGCTGGGGGTAGGATCAGTGCTACAGATGTAGACAGGGGTGGCCCGGCATTTTACTGCCTGGAACCACCCCCGGGAGACGAAATGGCCAGCCCGCAGGCCAGCCACAGTCATCAGAAGTGCAGCGGACGCTTATCGACAGCCAGGGCAGCCTCGTGCACCACTTCCGACAAGGTCGGGTGGGCATGGCAGATGCGGGCCAGATCTTCGGACGCACCGGCAAACTCCATGGTGACCACAGCCTCACCGATCAGCTCGGACGCATTGGAACCGATGATGTGCACGCCGAGGATCCGATCCGTGTTGGCATCGGCAATCATCTTCACGAAACCCTGGGGGGTACCGGCGCCGAGCGCGCGGCCGTTGGCCATGAAGGGGATCTTGCCGACCTTGTAAGCGGCACCTTCGGCCTTGAGCTGCTGCTCGGTCTTGCCCACCCAGGCGATTTCCGGGGAGGTGTAGATGACCCAGGGGATGGTGTCGAAGTTGGTGTGGCCCTTCTGGCCTGCCAGGGTCTCGGCAACGGCGACGCCTTCTTCCATGGCCTTGTGGGCCAGCATCGGGCCACGCACCACATCCCCCACCGCCCACACGCCAGGCAGGCTGGTACGGTTGTGGCCGTCCACGTCGATGAACCCACGCTCGTCAAGCTTGAGGCCGACGGCTTCGGCATTGAGGCCGGCGGTGTTGGGCACGCGGCCCACGGAGACGATCAGGCGGTCAAACTCGGCGGTCTGAGCGCCGTCTTTGGTTTCGTACTCGACGGAAACCGACTTCTTGCCCACGGTCACCTTGCCGACCTTGACGGACAGCTTGATGTCCAGGCCCTGCTTGGTGAACAGCTTCAGGGCTTCCTTGGCCAGATCCTGGTCGGCTGCGCCGAGGAAACTGTCCATGGCTTCGAGAATCGTTACTTCGGAGCCCAGACGCTTCCAGACCGAGCCCATTTCCAGGCCGATCACGCCAGAGCCGATCAGGCCAAGGCGCTTGGGCACAGAGTCAATGTCCAGGGCACCGATGTTGTCGCACACCAGCTTGTTGTCCACGGGGATGCCGGGCAGGTGACGGGCGGTGGAGCCGGTTGCCACGATCACGTTGTTGGCTTCGACGAGCTCGTCACCCACCTGGACCTGCCAGCCGGCGTCGGTCTTGGCGACGAAGGAACCATGGCCTGCCAGGAAGGTGACCTTGTTCTTCTTGAACAGGCCCTTGATGCCGGCGGTCAGCTGCTCGACGATCTTGGACTTGCGGCCGATCATCTTGGCCACGTCAATCTTGGGAGTGCCTACGGAAATGCCCTGCTCCTCGAAGGCGTGACCAGCCTCCTCGAACAGGTGGGAGGTGTGCAGCAGGGCCTTGGACGGGATACAACCCACGTTCAGGCAGGTGCCACCCAGACGGGGCTCGCCCTTCGGGTCGGCGTAAGGGTTGGATTCGGCGCAGGCCGTGTTGAAACCGAGTTGCGCTGCACGGATTGCAGCCACATAGCCACCGGGACCGCCGCCGATGACCAGCACGTCAAATTGTTTAGCCATGATTTTGTAAGGTGTGGGGGGTGAGACGTCGAACATCATCGGGACTCACCAGGTTGATCACATATGCAGGCACACAGGCACGGAGGGAGGCGGGGAACACGGGTTTGACCCCCTGTGCCTCACACCTCCCCCCTCATCACCGGATCAGACGTCCAGGATCAAGCGAGCCGGATCTTCCAGGGCTTCCTTCATGGTCACCAGACCAAGGACAGCTTCACGGCCGTCAATGATGCGGTGATCGTAGGACATGGCAAGGTAGTTGATCGGACGCACGACGACCTGACCATTTTCCACCACGGCACGATCCTTGGTGGCATGGATGCCGAGGATCGCGGACTGGGGCGGGTTGATGATCGGGGTGGACATCATGGAACCGAACACGCCCCCGTTGGAGATGGAGAAGGTGCCACCGGTCAGCTCTTCCAGGGAAATCTTGCCATCCTTGGCCTTCTGCCCGAACTCGGCAATCTTCTTCTCGATGTCGGCGATGGACATCTGATCCACATCGCGCAGGATGGGCACCACCAGGCCACGGGGAGACCCGACAGCGATACCGATGTCGATGTAACCGTGGTAGACGATGTCGTTGCCATCAACGGAAGCGTTCAGGATCGGATACTTCTTGAGGGCGGCAACCGCCGCCTTCACGAAGAAGCCCATGAAGCCCAGGCGGACACCGTGAGCCTTCTCGAACTTGTCGCCGTACTGCTTGCGCAAGGCCATCACCGGCGCCATGTTCACTTCGTTGAAGGTGGTCAGAATGGCGTTTTCATTCTTGGACTGGATCAGGCGCTCGGCGATGCGGGCGCGCAGGCGGGTCATCGGCACGCGCTGCTCGGGACGCTCACCGGCGGCGATCGCCACAGCGGGGGCAGCAGCAGGCGCTGCGGCAGCCTTGGGCTGGGCCGCAACGGCATCTTCCTTGGTCACACGGCCGCCACGACCGCTACCGGCCACCTCGGCCGCTGCAATGCCCTTCTCATCCAGGATCTTGCGTGCCGAGGGACTGGCAGCACCGGCAGCCGGGGCAGCAGCAGGCGCAGCAGCGACGGGCGCAGCCGCCGCGGTGGCCGGCGCACCGGCGGCAGCCTTGGCTTCCGTATCGATGGTGGCGATCACTTCACCGGAGGTGACGGAGTCCCCACCGTTCTTGACAATTTTGACCAGCACGCCGTCGGCCGGGGCCGGGGTTTCGAGGACAACCTTGTCGGTCTCGATGTCGATCAGGTTCTCGTCGCGGGAAACCGCATCACCTTCCTTCTTGTGCCAGCTGACCAGCGTGGCTTCGGAAACGGACTCGGACAATTGAGGCACTTTGACTTCGATCAGCATTTTTTCTCCCTTTGTTCAGTGCGGCATGGATGGCATCAGGCCTTGATTTCGCCAAATGCGTTTTCAATGACTGCCTTTTGTTGCGCGTTGTGCTTGGCGTAATAGCCGACCGCCGGCGATGCCGCCGCCGGACGGGCCACCAGCAGAAACTTGTGATCAGCACCCAGATTGCTGTCCAGATGGTGGCGGGAAGCCAGCCAGTACCAGACACCCTGGTTACGGGGCTCTTCTTGAACCCACACCACCTCCCTGGCGTTCGGATACTTGTTCACTTCGGCAGCCATGGCCTCGGCCGGGAACGGGTAAAGCTGCTCCAGGCGCACGATGGCGATGTCGTCGATGTTGTTGGCACGACGATGAGCCAGCAGTTCGTAGTAGATCTTGCCGGAGCACAGCAGGACGCGGCGGACCTTGGCCGCATCCAGCTGATCGGTCTCACCGATGACCGTCTGGAAGGTCCCCTTGGACAGATCATCCAGAGAGGAGATCGCATCCTTGTGACGCAGCAGGGATTTGGGCGTGATGATCACCAGGGGCTTGCGCAGCTTGCGCAGGGCCTGACGACGCAGCAGGTGGAAAATCTGCGACGGCCCGGACGGGATGCACACTTCCATGTTCATCTCGGCGCACAGCTGCATGTAGCGCTCGATGCGGGCGGAGGAGTGCTCCGGACCCTGCCCTTCGTAACCGTGGGGCAGCATCATCACGAGACCGCACTGACGGCCCCACTTGGCTTCACCGGAGCTGATGAACTGGTCCATCACCACCTGGGCGCCATTGGCAAAATCGCCGAACTGGGCTTCCCAGATCACCAGCTGATTGGGCTCTGCGGTGGAGTAGCCGTATTCGAAGGCCAGCACAGCCTCCTCCGACAGCACGGAGTCATAGCAGTAGAAGGGACCCTGACCCTCGCGAATGTTCTGCAGCGGGTAGTAGGTGCCATCGTGCCACTGATCCCGGTTCTGATCATGCAGCGCGGCATGACGGTGGAAGAAGGTGCCACGGCCCACGTCCTCGCCCGAGATGCGCACACCAAACCCCTGCACAACGAGACTGGCGTAGGCCAGGTTCTCGGCCATGCCCCAGTCGAAGGGCAGCGTGCCAGCACCCATTGCCTTGCGGTCATCAATGATCTTCTGGACACGGGGGTGCAGGGTGAAGCCTTCAGGCGTCGTAGTCAGAGCCTCTGCCATGCGCTTGAGCTCGGACACCGGCACGGTGGTGTCGCACTGGTCGGTGTACTTCTTGTTGGCGTAGGGACCCCAATCCTGGGAGAACTGGCGCTTGAAGTCAGAGAGGACGGGATTGGTCAGCAGCTCACCCCTGTCGAGGGCCGCGCGATAGTCCTTGATGAACAGATCGGGGTCTTCCGCCTTGACCACACCGAGCTGGACCAGCTTGTCCGCATACAGCTTGCGGGTACCTGGATGCTTGGCGATTTTCTTGTACATCAGCGGCTGGGTCACCATCGGCTCGTCGGCCTCGTTGTGACCCAGCTTGCGGTAGCAGACGATGTCCACAACCACATCCTTCTTGAACTGCTGGCGGTATTCCACGGCCAGGTTCGTGACGAAGGCAACCGCTTCCGGATCGTCACCATTGACGTGGAAGATCGGCGCCTCGCCCATCTTGAAGATGTCGGTGCAGTACAGGGACGAGCGGTAGTCACGGGGATCGGAGGTGGTGAAGCCGATCTGGTTGTTGACGACGATATGGATCGTCCCTCCCGTTCCATAGCCACGGGTCTGGGCAAAATTCAGCATTTCCTGGTTGACGCCCTGCCCTGCCACGGCTGAATCGCCGTGAATCAGGACCGGAATCACCTGGGCCTTGCCGCTCTCGCCACGACGGGTCTGCCGGGCATACACGGAGCCTTCAACCACGGGGTTGACGATTTCCAGGTGCGACGGGTTGAAGGCCAGGGTCAGGTGCACCGGGCCGCCATCCGTCATGACATCACTGGAGAAGCCCATGTGGTATTTCACGTCACCAGCGGAGAGGTCGGAAACAGCCTTGCCCTCGAACTCGGAGAACAGCATGCTCGGCGACTTGCCGAGGGTATTCACCAGCACGTTGAGACGGCCCCGGTGGGCCATGCCGATGACGATCTCCTGAACACCCCTGGCGCCGGCAGTGCGGATCAGCTCATCCATCGCCACGATGGTGCTCTCCCCGCCTTCCAGGGAGAAGCGCTTCTGGCCTACATACTTGGTATGCAGGTAGCGCTCCATGGTCTCGGCAGCGGTCAGCCGCTCAAGGACGCGACGCTGGCGCTCGACGCCCAGAGCCGGCTTGCCGCGGGTAGGCTCCAGGCGAGCCTGGATCCAGCGCTTCTCGGCGATGTCGGTCATGTACATGTACTCGGCGCCAATGGAGCCGCAGTAAGTCTGGCGGACGGCGTCGAGGATCTCACGCAGGGTCGCCCGGTCAGTGGGCAGGCCGTGGAAGGAACCGGTGTTGAAGGTCTCGTTGAGATCGGCCTCGGTGAAGCCGTAGTGAGACAGCTCGAGTTCGTTGATCTCGGGACGCTCGGTGCGCTTGAGCGGATCGAGCTGGGCCCAGCGGGTGCCGAGGAAGCGGTGGGCGTTGATCAGCTGCAAGACCCCGACCTGCTTCTGCTCGGTGCCGGTCGCAACGACGGTGCGGACCGGGCCGCGCTTGGCCATTTCGGCAAACGCATTGATGATCGGATAGTGCGCAACGTCGGGGCCCTTGCCCGGTACGTTCTGCAGGGAATCAAAATAGCCCCGCCACTCGTCCGAAACGGAGTCAGGGTTATCGAGATAGTTCTCGTAGAGCTCTTCGATGAACGGCGCATTGCTGCCGAACAGCTGGGAGCTTTCAAAAAGCTTGTTCATCATGGGCGACCACCTGGCTTATATGTTGTCTTTTTAAGCGTTCTTGCTTGCGGTGGGGAGTAATCCCTGCTGCAGTGATTCTTCCAGAAAAACGAAACGGGATGGCCCGATCAACCGACCACCCCGCATTCGCCTCTCTTGTTTCCCCCTCCCCCTCCGGGCAATTCTTAGCCGCGTTGGGCCAGCGGGACGACGTCGCGACGGGCGGCGCCGGTGTACAGCTGACGCGGACGACCGATCTTGTACTCGGGATCGGTGATCATTTCTTCCCACTGGGTCATCCAGCCGACGGTACGCGCCAGGGCAAAGATGCAGGTGAACATTTCGGTCGGGATGCCCAGGGCCTTCTGGACAATGCCGGAGTAGAAGTCCACGTTCGGGTAGAGTTTCTTCTCGACGAAATACGGGTCTTCCAGGGCGATCTTCTCGAGCTCCATGGCCAGCTTGAACAGACGATCGTTCTCAAGGCCCAGTTCGGACAGGACGTCGTAGCAGACCTTGCGCATCAGCTTGGCGCGCGGATCAAAGTTCTTGTAGACCCGGTGACCGAAGCCCATCAGCTTGAAGCTGTCGTTCTTGTCCTTGGCACGGTTGATGTACTCGCCCACGCGGGACACGTCACCGATTTCTTCCAGCATGTTCAGGCATGCTTCATTCGCACCACCGTGAGCCGGACCCCACAGGCAGGCAATACCGGCAGCAATACAGGCAAACGGGTTCGCGCCGGAAGATCCGGCAAGACGTACGGTGGAGGTGGAAGCGTTCTGCTCGTGGTCAGCATGCAGCGTGAAGATCACGTCCAGGGCTCGGACCAGCACCGGATTCGGCACATACTTCTCGCAGGGATTGCCGAACATCATGCGCATGAAGTTGGCGGTGTAATCCAGCTCGTTGTCCGGATACATGAACGGCATGCCGGTGTTGTACTTGTAGGCCATGGCGACGATGGTCGGCATCTTGGCCACAAGACGGTTGAAGCTGACGTTGCGGTGCTCGGCGTCGGAGAAGTCCATGGCGTCGTGGTAGAACGCGGACAGGGCACCGACCACACCGGTCATGACAGCCATCGGGTGGGCGTCACGACGGAATCCGGAATAAAACTTGGACAGCTGCTCGTGCACCATCGTGTGCTTCTTGATGGTGTTTTCGAAGTCGCTCTTCTGGGCAGCGTTGGGCAGCTCGCCATTCTTCAGAAGATAGGTGACCTCCAGGAAGTTGCAGTTGTCGGCGAGTTGCTCGATGGGGTAGCCGCGGTACAGCAGCTCGCCCTTGTCACCATCAATGTAGGTGACCTTGGACTGGCAGCTGGCAGTGGACAGGAAGCCAGAGTCGTAGGTGAACAAACCGGTCTTGCCGCCGAGGGTGCGGATATCGATCACATCATTGCCGTGGGTCCCCGACATGATCGGAAACTCGACGGACTTGCCATCTATGGTCAGTGCAGCAGTGCGTTGCGTCGTGGTCATATTTTGGTCCCTTTTCCCTGTTGAAACTCCAGCTCCCTAAGATGAAGCCGCTGCGCCTTATCGCTCGCGCAGCAGCGTCACCATTTCCTTCCAGCGATCCTTGGTGACCGGCCTGCTGCCGTTGACCATGGCCCAAAGGTCATGGTCCTCGACAAGCAGGAGGTCGTCCAGATCGGCCAGTTGATCGTCGGTGAGACGATCGAAGTGCCTTTCGAGGAAGCGCGTGAACACCAGATCGAGCTCGAGAAGAGCCCGTCGGCACTGCCAGCGCACACGCCCCCGGTTGAGCGTCATACCGCGCGACGCAGCATCATGTCTTTGATCTTGCCGATCGCCTTGGTGGGATTCAGGCCCTTCGGACAGACATCGACACAGTTCATGATGGAGTGGCAACGGAACAGACGGTACGGATCCTCGAGATTGTCGAGGCGCTCGCTGGTCGCCTGGTCACGGGTATCCGCCAGGAAGCGGTACGCAGCCAGGAGGCCGGCGGGGCCAACGAATTTGTCCGGATTCCACCAGAAGGACGGGCAGCTGGTGGAGCAGCAGGCGCACAGGATGCACTCGTACAGGCCGTTGAGCTCTTCCCGGTCCTCCGGGGTCTGCAGACGCTCGCGCTCCGGAGCCGGATCGTTGTTGATCAGGTACGGTTTGATCGAGTGGTACTGCTTGAAGAACTGGGTCATGTCCACGATCACGTCGCGGATGACCGGCAGGCCGGGCAGCGGGCGCAGGGTGACCGGCTGGGCGATTTCATCCATGCTGGTCAGGCAGGCCAGACCGTTCTTCCCGTTGATGTTCATGGCATCGGAGCCACACACACCTTCGCGGCAGGAACGCCGGAAGGACAGGGTGTCGTCCTTGGCCTTGAGGCGCACCAGCGCATCCAGCAGCTTCTTGTCGGACTCTTCGAGTTCGACAGAGATGTCCTGCATGTAAGGCTTGTCATCCTTGTCCGGATCGTAGCGGTAAATCTTGAACTGTACGGTTCGCTTGGTCATGTCGTATTTCTCCGGAACGCTCAGTAGGTACGCTTGGCGAGTGCGATGGGTTCGACGTCAGCGGACATCGGCTGCAGGTTCACCGGCTTGTAGTCAAGACGGTTGCCTTCGCTGTACCAAAGGGTGTGCTTGAGCCAGTTGGCATCGTCACGACCGTTGGGGGTTTCAGCGCAGTCGATTGCGTCATCGCGCACGTGGGCGCCACGGGACTCCTTGCGGGCCTCTGCAGAAACCATGGTGGCCTTGGCCACTTCGATCAGGTTGTCCAGCTCAAGGGCCTCGGTGCGGGCGGTGTTCCAGACCTTGGACTTGTCCTTGATCTGGGTACGCTTGGCACGCTCGGCCACTTCCATGATCTTGGTGACGCCTTCCTTCATGATGTCGGCGAAACGGAACACACCGGCATGCTTCTGCATGGTGCGCTGCATCTCGAGACGAACTTCATGGACGTCCTCACCACCCGTCTGGGTTTCCAGACGTGCGATGCGAGCCAGGGACACGTCAGCGGCATCGTCGGGCAAAGGCTTGAGACTCAGCTGGCCGGACTGGAAGTCGGACACCACGGTCTCACCAGCCGCCTTGCCAAACACCAGCAGATCAAGCAGGGAGTTGGTGCCGAGACGGTTGGCTCCGTGCACCGACGCGCAGGCGCACTCGCCGGCAGCATAGAAGCCGGGGATGGGCACGTTGGGATTGCCGTCCTTCGGCACCACGACCTGGCCCTTGTAGTTGGTCGGAATGCCGCCCATCTGGTAGTGACAGGTGGGCACGACCGGGATCGGAGCCTTGATGGGATCCACGCCAGCGAACTGGATGGAGATCTCGCGGATACCCGGCAGACGCTTGTTGATGGTCTCGGGGGACAGGTGGGTGATGTCGAGAAGCACGTGATCCTTGCCGCTGCCGCAGCCGCGCCCCTCGTTGATTTCGGTGGTCATCGCCCGGGACACCACATCACGGGAGGCCAGATCCTTCAGGTTCGGGGCATAACGCTCCATGAAGCGCTCCCCGGAGACGTTGCGGAGAATACCGCCCTCACCACGCACACCCTCGGTGATCAGCACCCCCGCGCCGGCCACGCCGGTCGGGTGGAACTGCCAGAACTCCATGTCTTCGAGGGGAATGCCGGCACGGGCCGCCATGCCGACACCGTCGCCGGTGTTGATGAAGGCATTGGTGGAACTGTAGTAGATGCGGCCGGCACCGCCGGTGGCGAAGATGGTGGCCTTGGCATGGAAGATGGAGACCTCACCGGTCTCCATTTCCATCGCGGTCACACCCAGCACATCGCCGTCGGCGTTGCGGATCAGGTCCATCGCCATCCACTCGACGAAGAACTGGGTGTTGGCACGCACGTTGCGCTGGTAGAGCGCGTGAAGCATGGCGTGGCCGGTACGGTCGGCCGCAGCGCAGGAGCGGGACACCGGGGTCTGACCATAGTTTTGCGAGTGGCCGCCGAACGGACGCTGGTAGATTTTGCCGTTGTCGGTCCGGTCGAAAGGCATGCCGTAGTGCTCGAGTTCGACGACGACTTCATTGGCCTTCTTGACCATGAACTCAATGGCATCTTGGTCACCCAGCCAGTCCGACCCCTTGACGGTGTCGTACATGTGCCAGTGCCAGTTGTCTTCGGTCGAGTTGCCCAGGGAAGCGGCAACACCACCCTGCGCTGCGACGGTATGGGAACGGGTCGGAAAGACCTTGGTCAGGACAGCGGTCTTCATCCCCGCTTCCGAGAGCTGGAGAGCCGCACGCAAGCCGGCACCACCGGCACCGACGATTACTGCATCAAAGGTACGCTTAGCGACTTTCACTTACAGCCTCCACAGGATCTGAGCAGCCCAACCGGCGTAGCCGATGAGCAGAAGGGCAACGACCGAATGCAGCGTCAGGCGAATGCCCGTCGGCTTGATGTAATCCATGAAAATGTCCCGCACGCCGATCCAGGCATGGAAGAACAGGGACATGAAGAACAGGAAGGTCGCGAACTTCATGAAACCGCCACTGAAAACACCACGCCAGCTCTCATAGGAGCCGTCGGGCATGGTCAGCACGGCAATGGCAAAAAGGACGGTGTAAATCGCCATCACCACAGCGGTGATGCGCTGGGCGAGCCAATCACGGAAACCGTAATGGGCGCCGACAATGACAGGCTTTACCATAGTTTGGCCACCAGAAGAGCAGTGAGGACGAGGCTGACGATCAGCACGAGACGGGCGCTACCCACGGCGGACTGCTTGTCGACACCGACGTGCACATCCAGCAGCAGGAAGCGGATCCCCGCACAGAAGTGATGCAAATAGGCCCAGACCAGACCCATGAGGATGAGCTTGACAAAAATGTTGTCGATCACACCCTTGAATACGGCGAAGGACTCGGGGGAACCTACGCTATTACCGAACAGGGCCAGCAGAACCGGCAGCATCAGAAAAAGACCGGCACCGCTGACCCGGTGCAGGATCGAGACCTTCCCGGGCAACGGAAGCCTGATCTCGTTCAGCGCCAGATGCTTCGGGCGCTGTTTTTTCAAAATCACCTCTGTCATAGATTTTCCCTCTAGCAATTGCGGCCCCGAAGGCCGCACTTTTCCCACAAGACAAAATTATAAGTATATACCCTTACCAACCACTGACAGGCCGGGCTCTCCCGCCAATGCAAAGCTTTCAATTGAGTTCATTCAGATAATAATGTTCCGCAGTGGAGTAAATACCCCGCCGCCACTCCACCGGCCTGTCGCCATAGGTATAAGTGACACGCTCTACGGACAGCAAGGGGGTACCCTCAGCCACTCCCAGGGTGTCACTGGTCATGCGATCGGCCGCCACTGCCCGGATTCGCTCTTCAGCGCGAATCATCCGCACCCCGAAGCGACTCTCGAACAGACTGTAAAGGGATCCCTGATAGCCTTGCAGCACCTCCATGGTCAAGCCATGAAAGATTTCGCCCGGCAGATAGATCTCGTCGATGACAACCGGTTTTCCGGCAAACCGGAGAAGGCGCCGGAGAATGGTGACGGGCGCACCGAGTTCGACGCCGAGCATCCGCGCAGCCTCATTGCCCGCCTTGGCTTTCCAGCAATCCAGAGGCAGACTCTGGGGGTGCGCCAGATCGCCGTCCATGGGCACAAGGCGCAGAAAGCGAAAAAGCGCTCGCGGATCGTTGTGGGACGCCACGTAAGTGCCCTTGCCCTGCTTCCGGACCAGAAGGTTTTCGGCAGCCATTTCGTCAATGGCTTTGCGTACGGTACCCTGGCTCACATTGAAACGCAGCGCAAGTTCCTGTTCACTGGGAATTGCCTGCCCCGGCCGCCATTCGGCGGACTCCAGGGCATTGAGCATCAGATTCTTGATCTGACGATACAGGGGGCTGAAGGTGGGCGATTCGGGTCGCATCGTTGTATTGAATCACACTTTTTCAGACACGTCTATGGGATGTCTTTTGTCTTATATAAGACATAAAACATGGAATTGACATTGTACCAATTTGATCCTACGATTCGCGTGTTGAACGATCAGTTCCTGATCACAACGCTGAATCATCACCCGCGACGGCTTGAAGGCGGCGCGTAGCAGCATTGAGTCGACAACACTTCTTTGAGAGGGAGTATCAATAATGGCAAAAGCCCCCGTTCGTGTCGCAGTCACCGGCGCCGCCGGCCAGATCGGTTACAGTCTCCTGTTCCGTATCGCCAGCGGTGAAATGCTCGGCAAGGATCAGCCCGTCATTCTTCAGCTGCTTGATCTGCCCCAGGCCCAAAAGGCCGTCAAGGGCGTCATGATGGAGCTGGAAGACTGTGCGTTCCCGCTGCTGGCTGGAATGATCGCCACTGACGACCCCAATGTCGCCTTCAAGGATGCCCAGGTCTGCCTGCTGGTCGGCGCCCGCCCCCGCGGCCCCGGCATGGAGCGCAAGGATCTGCTGACCGAAAACGCCAAGATCTTCACCGTCCAGGGCGCGGCCATCGGCCAGTACGCCGATCCGGACGTCAAGGTGCTGGTGGTGGGCAACCCCTGCAATACCAACGCTTATATCGCCAAGGAAATCGCCGTCAAGTACGGCCGCGTCAATGCCAAGAACTTCACCGGCATGCTGCGCCTGGACCTCAACCGCGCCCTCTCCCAGCTGGCCACCAAATCCGGCCGTGATGTATCCAGCCTGAAGAACCTGGTCGTCTGGGGCAATCACTCCCCCACGATGTACGCCGACTACCGCGCCGTCACCTCCAATGGCGACAACGTCAAGGGCCTGATCAACGACGAAGCCTGGAACCGCGACGTGTTCCTGCCGACCGTCGGCAAGCGTGGCGCTGCAATCATCGAAGCCCGCGGCCTGTCCTCCGCTGCTTCCGCCGCCAACGCCGCCATCGACCACATCCGTGACTGGGTGCTGGGCTCCAACGGCGAATGGGTCACCATGGGCATCCCGTCCGACGGCTCCTACGACATTCCCGAAGGCATCATCTACGGCTTCCCGGTCACCACCGAAAACGGTGAGTACAAGATTGTCCAGGGCCTGGAAATCGACGCGTTCTCCCGCGAGCGGATGACCCACACCCTCAACGAACTGCTCGAAGAGCGTGACGGCGTGAAGGATCTGCTGGGCTGATCCACACGGCATTCGCAGATGCGGTGAATGCGGGGGCGGAAACGCCCCCGCTTTTTTTGTGCCGGCCTTTTTTGCTACCCTGCGCTCATCGACTCATTTCAAAGAAACATTCATGCCCGCCCTGCTCCATCCAGAACACGTCCTCTTTCAAGGCGAGAAGCCCTTTCCCATTCTTCCGGCAGTGGATCACTACGCCGGCAGTGAAAAATTGATGAGGAAGGCCCTCTTGCTGCAACAGCAGCTTGGCCCTGTCTTCGACATCACCTGTGACTGCGAAGACGGTGCCCACGCCGGAGCTGAAGCTGAGCATGCCCTCATGGCCGCCTCACTCATCACCTCCGGAGACAACCACTTTGGACGGGTTGGCGCCCGCATCCACGACATCACCCACCCCCACTGGGAGCAGGATGTGGATATCCTGGTGCAGAATGCCGGTCATCGCCTGGCCTTCCTCACCCTGCCCAAGCCACGCAGCGCCAAGGACGCTGCACAGCAGATCGACGCCATCCGCAGCGCTGAAGCGCGTCACGGCATCGACCGGGCAATTCCGGTGCATGTCCTGATCGAAACCCATGGCGCTCTGCGGGAAGCCTGGGAGATCGCAGCCCTGGATCGGGTCGAGTCCCTGGATTTCGGGCTGATGGATTTCGTCAGCGCTCATCACGGGGCCATTCCTGGCTCAGCCATGCGCAGCCCTGGCCAGTTCGAACATCCTCTGGTGTGTCGAGCCAAATGCGACATTAGCGCAGCAGCCCTGGCCAGCGGTGTGGTGCCTTCCCACAACGTCACCACCGAACTCAAGGATGTGGAATACATCCGCCGGGACGCAGAACGGGCCCGCAAGGAATTCGGATACCTGCGCATGTGGAGCATTCATCCCAATCAGATCCTGCCCATCGTTGAAGCCATGCGCCCCGATTTTTCGGAAGTTCATGAAGCAGCGGCCATCCTGATCGCTGCGCAGTCAGCCCACTGGGGTCCCATCCAGCACGGTGGAAAACTGCACGACCGTGCCTCCTACCGCTATTACTGGGAATTGCTCAAGCGAGCCCGGATGACTGGAATGGACATTCCCGCCGGTGCCGTTCAGCAGTTCTTCTGATGCCTGCATGAACGCGCCACTCTTCGCTTAAAAAAACAAAACCGGAACCTGCAGGGAGGTTCCGGTTTCTCTGTCACACCGGGCAAGCGCTGCCTGAACGAACGGCATGGCCGGCTTCTTTTATCCGTACGCCCTGCCCTCAGCCCGGCAAGGCGATCCTGCTGTCCGTGCTGTATTGATAGTCGTGGAACACATGCTCCGCCGACAGGATTGCGTAATTGCCATCCTCCCCCTTGTGGGACGTATCTTTAAGGCGATAGGTGTAATGACCACAGGTCACAGATCGAAATTGCGCATGTGCGTGCACATGCAGGTCTTTTCCATGACGGAAACGCGGCGCTCTCCCGGATGAAGGGCAATCTGCTTGTTATAGGCGTCGATATAGGAGCAGTTGCCGCTGCTGTCCAGGAGATAACCATAGGCCTCACAGTTGGGGCGAATCCCTGATCCGATTGCAGGGCTGCTCGTCAGCATGCGCATGGGATAGCCTGTGGGAGAGATCTGGTTGACCACGATCTCCTCTTCACTGGCCTTGAAATAATGCTGTTTCACCGCATCAGGCAGGCCGCACTCCGCAGTCACGGTGAACCGGGTAGCCACTTGCACTGCTGCAGCCCCCATCTCAAGAAAGGCTGCTGCATCACTGCCGGTGAAGATTCCTCCTGCCGGAACGAGCGGGATGTCAATCTTCTCGGCGACCAGCCAGTCACGAATCTCGGCAACGATCAGGGCCAGATCATACTTGGCCCAGTCCATGCCAAACCCCAGGTGACCACCAGCCAGAGGGCCCTCGACCACGACGTAGTCAGGCAGGCGGCTGGTGCGGGCGCTCTTGCGCAGGAAAAGCTGCAAAGCGCGCAGGGATGAAACGATGATACCCAGCTTGGCATCCCGGAAACGGGGATGGTCCTCGATCAACCCAAAGGAGCCCAGATGCAGACCGGCTGCCAGGGTAATGCCATCCACCCCTGCATCCAGAGCCGCCCGCAAGCGCACCCGGAGGGTTTCCTTCGGCGCATTCATGGTCAGCTTTTCCATGCAGTTCACGAAGACCATGCCCGGGCCCCGCTTGCGCTCCATGGTTTTTCCCACATGCAGCTTGGTGGCCTCCTCAAGCTGACCAAGATCAAACTGCACCACCGACTTGTCGGAGTTGGCCACATTGAACTTGTACTGCTTGAGCTTTTCCTTGACGTACTTCGTGTTGAAACGACGATCCGTCACGGTCTTGACCATCGCATCCGAGATGTGACCGATCCCGCCCAGCCGTGCAGCTTCCAGTGCCAGGTCTGCTGTGGAGATATCCACCCCCATCCCGCCGATCATGATGGGCACCAGCTCCTGCTTGCCGAAGTGCAGACGGAAATCATCAACGCGTTTCATGAAACCCCTTCCAGACAGACGTGTATAACCACGTGAACAACAGGCCTATTTGTTAAGACCAAACGCAGTATTATCCCACTGCCAAGAGATCCGCGCAGGGGTTTAGATCAAGATTGCAACGGCATTTATCACCCGTTCATCACCCACGCCACGAGGATTTACACGCTTGCCACCGATAGGCAAAATTTATTGGTCAGACATGCGCGAAAAAAGTCACGAGCTCCGCTAGAATCCCAGTCTTCCAGTCAAACCAGCACAGATGTCGGATTTCAGCCCCCCCGCCCAGGAATATGCCGTACTGTTTGCCGACCTCGTCGGCAGTACGCAGCTCTATCAGCGCGTGGGCGACGAAGTGGCTTTCGAAGTGGTGGACCGCAGCATCCGCGCCATGCGTGTGGTCGTGGAAGCCCGTAGCGGGCGAGTCGTCAAACACACCGGCGACGGGCTGATGGCCGTGTTTCCGGATGCCGACAGTGCCGCTGACGCCACGCTGGCGATCCATCAGATCATCAAGGAGCAACCCGACGGACCTGATCGGCGACTGGCCGCCCGCATCGGCTTCCACTACGGCGCAGTCGTCGCCAGCGGCAGCGACGTGTTTGGGGACACCGTCAACTTTGCGGCACGTCTGGCCGAACTGGCCACACCGGGCAAGGCCATCACCTCCGTGGAAACCGCCCGCCGCCTGGGGCCTGAATGGCGCTCCATCCTCCATTCGCTGCCCCCGCGAATCATCCGCGGGGTCACCCGCCCCGTGGAACTGTGCGAATTGATGTGCGAAGCAATGGGGGAGCTGACCATCGTTCAGGGGGGGCATTTCCTGCTCGACAGTGAGCCGGAATTGCGGCTTTACATGGATACCCAGTCCGTGGTGCTCAATTCATCACGCCCGAGCGCACGAATTGGCCGGGACCCCACGGCAGACCTGGTCGTCGGCGACAGCCAGTCGTCCCGCCGCCATGCCGAGATCGAGCTGCGTGGCGACAAATTCGTCCTGATCGACCGCAGCAGCAACGGCACTTTCGTGCAGATTGACGGGGAACGGGAATTCCTGCTGTCCCGGGAAGAGGTCGTCCTGAGGGGCCGGGGGCACTTCGCCCTGGGTCGCAGCTGCGCAACCAACCCTCAGACCGTCAGTTTCGTCTGCCTGTAAGAGCACGCTTCAGGAAAGCGGCCCTGCCGACCATCAGGGGACAAGGCGTTTCCGCAACTCGATGGACGCCCGCTCCACGGCCTGCCCCGCCTGCGGAAAGAATTTGCCCAGGGTTACAAAACCATGGACCATACCTTCGTAGTTCACCCACTCGACCTCCACACCCGCCTCACGCAAACACTCGCCGTAAGCCCGGCCGTCATCACTCAAGGGATCGCAGCCCGCGGTGATGATCAAGGCGGGCGGCAGACCATCGAAACGTTTCGCCAGAATGGGCGAGGCCCGCCAGTCAGTCCAGTCCTGCTCGTCCGGGAGATATTTTTCGAAGAACCAGGCAAGGCTCTCGGTGTCCAGAAAATATCCCTGGGCATAGGTGCGACGGGAGGGACGCTGACTGAGAATGTCGGTACTCGGATAGATCAGCAGCTGAAGGGCGGCCCTGGGACCTCCTCCATTACGCAACTGGAGCGCCGTCACCGCGCTCAGGTTACCACCGGCACTATCTCCCATCAGGGCAAAACGGGACGGATCAATCCCCAACAGGGCCCCATTGGCCAAAGACCACTCCACGGAGCGCAAGGCGTCGTTCACCGCCGCGGGGAAGGGATGCTCCGGCGCCAGACGGTAATCCACCGACAGGACGGCGCAGCCACTGAGATTGGCCACCTCCCGGCACAGCACGTCATAGCTCGGAATGTTTCCAATGCACCATCCCCCTCCGTGGAAATAAAACACCAGCGGCAGAAGTGCATCGGGGGCCGCGCCGATGGGGCGGTACAAGCGCGCCATGATCACACCATCGCGGACATGAGGCTGGGGAATCGGCACATCCGTCACCGAAGCCACAGCCGGCGCCTCGGGACGCAGGGCGAACTGCAGTTTTTCAAAAGAGTGGCGCGCCTGATGCACGTCGAGCTCATGGAAACGCGGCGCACCAACACGATAAACCATGTCGAGCAGGGCTTTGGCTTGGGGATCGAGGGACATGATTTTCTGACGATCAATCAGGCCGGTTTGAGGCAAAAAAATGGGAGAAAACCCATGTTTTTTGCTACAATTTTGTAACCTATTGATTTTATTGGTGCCGAGAGTGGGACTCGAACCCACACACCTTGCGGCGGCGGATTTTGAATCCGCTGCGTCTACCGATTCCGCCATCCCGGCTTGGGAAGGCACGCATTATCTACGAAACTCCCGACCGCATCAACTCATGGCATTGACCCTCGACGATTTCGACTACCAGCTCCCCGAGGAGCTCATCGCCCAGGCCCCCCTTGAGCGCCGCACCGACAGCCGTCTGCTGCAGGTGTTTCCCCAGCTGAACGATTGCCGGTTTGCCGATCTCTCATCCCTCCTCAACACAGGTGACCTGCTGGTATTCAACGATACCCGGGTGATCCATGCCCGCCTGTTCGGCACCAAGGACACCGGCGGCCGGGTGGAGGTCATGATTGAGCGCCCGCTGGGTGCTCACGAGGCCCTGGCCCAGATACGCGCCAGCAAGTCGCCCAAGCCCGGCACCCGCCTGCACCTGGAAGGAGCCCTGGAGGTGGAAGTGCTGGGCCGCACGGGCGAATTCTTCCATCTGCGCTTTCCAGACACAGACGATCTGATCGCATTGCTCGAACGACATGGGCGGCTGCCCCTGCCGCCCTATATTGAACGCACAGCCGGCGGTGCCGACGAATCCCGTTACCAGACGGTCTACGCCCGCAACCCCGGATCGGTGGCCGCCCCTACGGCGGGACTTCATTTCGACGAGGCCTTGCTGGGCACTCTGGCCAGCCAGGGCGTGAACAGCGCCTTCATCACCCTGAACGTGGGTGCAGGCACCTTCCAGCCCGTGCGGGTCCATGACCTCTCCGAACACCGCATGCATACCGAAACCTACTTCATCCCGCAGGCCACGGTGGATGCCATCGCCACCACCCGGGCCGCGGGCAGGCGGGTGATCTGTGTGGGCACCACCAGCATGCGGGCCCTGGAATCCGCCGCCCGAACCGGCCACCTTCAGGCGGGACAGGCCGAAAGCGACCTGTTCATCCTGCCCGGCTACCACTTCAATGTGGCCGACGGCCTGATCACCAACTTTCATCTGCCCAAGTCCACCCTGCTGATGCTGGTCTCCGCCTTTGCCGGCATGGAGGCCATCCGCCGCGCCTACGCCCACGCCATCGCCCAGCGCTACCGCTTCTTCAGCTACGGCGACGCCATGTTCCTGCTCCGCAACGAATAATGAAATACGAACTCCTCGCCACCGACGGCGCCGCCCGCCGCGGCCGCCTGACCCTCAACCACGGCACGGTTGACACCCCCGCCTTCATGCCCGTGGGCACCTATGGCACAGTCAAGGGCATCTCGCCGCAAGACCTGCGCGACATCGGCGCCCAGATCTGCCTGGGCAACACCTTTCACCTGTGGCTGCGCCCGGGGCTGGAGGTCATCGAAGCCTTTGGCGGCCTGCACCAGTTCATGGCCTGGGATGGCCCTATCCTCACCGACTCGGGCGGCTTCCAGGTCTTCTCCCTGGGCGCCCTGCGCAAGATCACCGAGGAAGGCGTGCGTTTCTCCTCCCCGGTCAACGGCGACAAGCTCTTCCTGACCCCCGAGGAGTCCATGCGCATCCAGAAGACCCTCAACTCCGACGTGGTGATGATCTTCGACGAATGCACACCCTACCCTGCCAGCGTACCCGAAGCCGCTGATTCCATGCGCCTGTCCCTGCGCTGGGCGCGCCGCTCCAAGGACGAGTTCGAACGCCTGGAAAACACCAATGCCCTCTTCGGCATCGTGCAGGGCGGGATGTACGAAGATCTGCGCGACGAATCCCTCGCCGCTCTCGAAGAGATCGATTTTCATGGCTATGCCATCGGCGGCCTCTCGGTGGGCGAGCCCAAGGACGACATGCAGCGCATCCTCCATCACACCGCTCCACGCCTGCCCGTCGACAAACCCCGCTATCTGATGGGCGTGGGCACGCCCGAAGACCTGGTCTTCTCGGTGCAGGCCGGCATCGACATGTTCGACTGCGTGATGCCCACCCGCAACGCCCGCAATGGCTGGCTGTTCACCCGCCACGGCGACATCAAGATCCGCAACGCCCGGCACAAGTCCGACACCCGGCCCCTCGATGAGTCCTGCAATTGCTACACCTGCCGCAACTTCTCCCGAGGCTACCTGCATCATCTCAACCGCCTCAACGAGATCCTCGGCGCCCGCCTGGCAACCATCCACAACCTGCACTACTACCAGCAACTGATGCGCGAGCTACGGGACGCGATTGCCAGCGGCACCCTGAGCGACTACGTGACCCGCTTTCATCGGGAACGAGCCGGCCAGGGGGAAATATCCGCCGGGTAAGGTCCCTGTAAGGGCGGGCTGCTGCGCCGCACCCTGGCTTGCCGCTATAATCGCGCCTTTTCCCCGAGTCCTTCCATGCAGGTCTTCCGCGGAATTCCCGATCGCTCCGAACACGGCTGCGTGCTGACCATTGGTAACTTCGATGGCGTACACCGCGGCCACCAGGCGCTGCTCGCCCGGCTCTCCGCCAAATCCCGGAGTACCGGGCTTCCTTCAGCAGTGCTCACCTTCGAGCCTCACCCACGGGAATACTTCGCCCACGACAACCGTCCCCGGCGCCTGACCTCCCTGAGGGAAAAGATCCAGCTTCTGGCCAGCCAGGGGGTGGACCGCCTCTACATCGCCCCTTTCAATGCCCGCTTTGCCGCGCTGAGTGCGGAAGCCTTTGTCGAGGACATCCTGATCCACGGGCTCGGTGTGCGGCACCTGATGATCGGTGACGATTTCTGTTTTGGCGCTGGCCGCAAGGGCGACTTCTCCATGCTCAAGCGTAGCGGGGATGAGGCCGGCTTCACGGTCGAGGCCATGCCCACGCTGGAACAGAACGGCGAGCGGGTCTCCAGCTCGGCGGTCAGGGCTGCCCTGGCAGAGGGTGACATGGCCCATGCAGCCCGTTTGCTTGGCCGCCCTTACAGCATCAGTGGCCGGGTCATGCACGGCGACAAGATCGGCCGCACCATCGGTTTTCCCACCGCCAACATCCAGCTCAAGCATCGCTGCCCACCCCTGATGGGCATCTATACCGTCAGCGTCGAAGGACTGGCGAAGGAACCCTGGCCCGGCGTCGCCAGCGTGGGCGTGCGCCCCACGATCAACGACGCCGGTCGGCCCAGCCTCGAAGTGCATCTCTTCGACTGGGATACCGAATGCTATGACGCACACCTCAGGGTGAACTTTCTCGCCTGGCAGCGGGACGAGGAACGCTACGACACCCTTGAGGCCCTGACTGCCCAGATTGCCCGGGACGCCGAACAGGCCCGGGCCTACTTTGCCCAGAATCCCCTCTGAATTCACAGCCCAGACCCACCATGTCCCAGAAGCGTAACGACCTGAACCTGCCCGACACTCCCTTCCCCATGCGAGGCGACCTCGCCAAGCGCGAACCGGGCTGGATCGCCGGCTGGCAGCAACGCAAGCTCTACCAGAAGATCCGCCAGGCTGCTGCCGGGCGACCCAAATTCGTGCTCCACGACGGCCCCCCCTACGCCAACGGCAGCATCCACATCGGTCACGCGCTGAACAAGATCCTCAAGGACATCATCGTCCGCTCCAAGACGCTCGCAGGCTACGACGCGCCCTACGTGCCCGGCTGGGACTGCCACGGCCTGCCCATCGAGCACAAGATCGAGGTCACCCACGGCAAGGGCCTGCCCGCCGACAAGGTGCGCGAACTGAGCCGCGCCTACGCCTTTGATCAGATCGAAGAGCAGAAGAAGGACTTCATCCGCCTGGGCGTGCTCGGTGACTGGGACAAGCCCTACCGTACCATGGACTTCGGCAACGAAGCCGGCGAAGTCCGCGCCCTGGCCGAGATGGTCAAGCGCGGCTGGGTCTTCAAGGGCCTCAAACCAGTGAACTGGTGCTTTGACTGTGGCTCCGCCCTGGCCGAAGCCGAAGTCGAATACCAGGACAAGCAGAGCCCGGCCATCGACGTGGGCTTCGTCTGTGCAGAACCCGAAAAGCTCGCCGCAGCCTTCAGCCTCCCGGCCCTGCCCGGCGGCAAGGACGCCCTGGCCGTGATCTGGACCACCACCCCGTGGACCATCCCCGCCAACCAGGCCCTCAACGTCCACCCCGAACACGAATACGCCCTGGTGGACACGCCCCGCGGCCTGCTGGTGCTGATGGCCGAGTTGGTCGAGTCCAGCCTCAAGCGCTTCGGGCTGGAAGGGGCGATCGTCACCCGCACCAACGGCAGCAAACTGGGCCACATCAGCTTCCGTCACCCCTTCTACGATCGCCTGTCGCCAGTCTTCGTGGCTGACTACGTGGGCCTTGACGCCGGTACCGGCATCGTCCACTCGGCCCCGGCCTACGGCGTGGACGACTTCAACTCCTGCAAGGCCAACGGCTTCACCAACGACGACATCCTGAGCCCGGTGCAGAGCAACGGCGTCTATGCCGAATCCCTGCCCTTCTTCGGCGGCCTGCACATCTGGAAGGCCAACCCGGTCATCGTCGAGAAACTGCAGGAAGTGGGCGCCCTCTTCTCCCACGAGAAGATCAGCCACAGCTACATGCATTGCTGGCGCCACAAGACGCCGCTGATCTACCGGGCCACTGCCCAGTGGTTCGTGGGCATGGACCTGAAACCCAATGGCGGCCCCAGCCTGCGTGAGCTGGCCCTGCAGGGCGTCGAGGCCACCCGCTTCTTCCCATCCTGGGGCCAGGCGCGCCTGCATGCCATGATCGCCAACCGGCCCGACTGGTGTATCTCGCGCCAGCGCAACTGGGGGGTGCCGATTCCCTTCTTCCTTCACCGCGAAACCGGCGAGCTTCACCCGCGCACCGTGGAACTGATGGAGCAGGTCGCCCAGCGCATCGAGCAGGAAGGCATCGAGGCCTGGTTCAAGCTGGACCCGGCGGAGGTGCTCGGAGCAGAAGCCGGGCAGTACGAAAAAATCAGCGACACCCTCGACGTATGGTTCGACTCCGGCACCACCCACTGGCATGTGCTACGCGGCTCCCACAACGATGGGCACGCCAGCGGCCCGCGCGCCGACCTCTACCTGGAAGGTTCCGACCAGCACCGCGGCTGGTTCCACTCGTCGCTGCTGACCGGCTGCGCCATCGACGGCCACCCGCCCTACAAGGCCCTGCTGACCCATGGCTTCGCCGTGGACGGCACCGGCCGCAAGATGAGCAAGTCCCTCGGCAACGTAGTGCTTCCCCAGGAAGTGACCGGCAAGCTGGGGGCGGAAATCCTGCGTCTTTGGGTGGCCTCCACCGACTACTCGGGCGAGCTGTCCATCTCCAAGGAGATCCTCGACCGGGTGGTGGAGGTCTATCGGCGTCTGCGCAACACCCTGCGCTTCCTGCTCGCCAACACCGCCGACTTCAACCCGGCCACGGACATGCTGCCGGTAGATCAGTGGCTCGAAATCGACCGCTATGCCCTGGCTCTCACCCGTCGGTTGCAGGACCAGGCCAAGGCTGACTACGAGCGCTTCGAGTTCCACCGCATCGTCCAGGCACTGCAGAACTTCGCCTCCGAAGACCTGGGCGCCGTGTACCTGGACATTCTCAAGGATCGCCTCTACACCACCCGGGGCGACTCCATCGCCCGTCGGGCCGCCCAGAGCGCCCTCTGGCACATCCTGCAGTCCGTCGTCACACTGATGGCCCCGATCCTCTCCTTCACTGCAGAGGAAATCTGGCTGCTCCTCGGCAAGAATGCCGAAGACAGCGTAATGCTCCACAGCTTCCACAAGCTTCCCTTCCAGGATGGAGAAGAGGCCCTGCTCCAGAAATGGACTGATCTTCGAGCCCTGCGGGCCGACGTGCTAAAGGAAATTGAAGCAGTCCGCACGGCCGGCAAGCTTGGCTCTTCCCTGCAGGCCGAAGTCGAAATCCGAGCCACCGGCACCCGGTTCAACCTGCTCGAAAGCCTGGGCGACGACCTGCGTTTCCTGCTGATCTGCTCGAAGACCACCCTTGTCCAGGTGGACGACGAAACGCAGGAAGCCATTCTCGTCAGCCCGTCCTCCCACGCCAAATGTGAGCGCTGCTGGCACTACCGGGCAGACGTCGGACACGACTCAGCCCATCCGGAACTTTGTGGCCGCTGCACGTCCAACCTCCACGGCAGCGGCGAAGTCCGCATCGCCGCCTGATCCTTGCATCCCACAGGAGCCCTGCCCTTGAAACTGCGCCTCGGAAACTGGATCGGCCTGTCAGCCCTCATCGTGCTGGTGGATCAATGGACCAAGCACCTCGTTCTGGGAGCCCTGCGCCACGGCGAAGTCATCCGCGTGACGGATTTCTTCGACATCGTGCTGGCCTTCAATCCGGGAGCAGCCTTCAGCTTCCTGGCTGACCAGGGGGGGTGGCAGAGATGGTTCTTCGTCGGCCTGGCCGTCATCATCTGCAGCTGGCTGCTTCGCCTGCTGGCCCGACATCAGCATGAACTGCTCCAGCCCCTGGCCTTTTCGCTGATCATCGGTGGCGCCATCGGCAACGTGATCGACCGCTTCGTCTTCGGCGCGGTGGTCGATTTCCTGTACTTCCACGTCGGCCGCTACGGCTGGCCAGCCTTCAATGTGGCGGACTCCGCCATCTGCGTGGGGGTGACCCTGATGGTCATTGCCCAGTTCCGTGAAACCCGCCACGCAGCTACCCAGGAGAAACTCTCATGACCCAGATCGTCCAGACCGACAGCCTGCTGACCCTCCATTACCGGATCTCGCTCGACAATGGTCAAGCCCTGATCAGCACCTTCGAATCCCAGCCTGCCACCAT
Organism: Zoogloea sp.; assembly: GCF_028693495.1. Taxonomy (GTDB): domain Bacteria; phylum Pseudomonadota; class Gammaproteobacteria; order Burkholderiales; family Rhodocyclaceae; genus Zoogloea. The sequence goes on from NZ_JAQUVG010000038.1 coordinate 26,555, forward strand.
GCAGCTCGGCAAGGGTGACATTGCCCCCACCCTCGAACGCTGCCTCGCCGGCATCACCGTGGGTGAACACCACACTTTCCTGCTCGAACCGGAGAACGCCTTTGGCGTGCATCGCGAAGATCTGGTGGAGAAGGTGCGCCTGGAGGACTTTCCCGACGGATCGGCAGTGGAACCCATGGTCATCATGGAATTCACGGCTCCGGATGGCACCCGCTACCCGGGTCTGATCCGCGAAGTCCTGGACACCCACGCAGTCATCGACTTCAACCATCCCCTGGCTGGCAAATCCATCCGCTTCGAAGTCGAAGTAATCGGGGTCAACTGATTCCATGAGCACCAGTATGGAAGTCCTGCTCGCCAACCCCCGGGGCTTCTGCGCCGGAGTGGAACGTGCCATCGAGATCGTCGAACAGGCCCTGGCCCGCTACGGCGCACCCATTTACGTTCGTCACGAAGTGGTACACAACCGCTTCGTCGTGGAAGGCCTGCGGGCCAAGGGCGCCATCTTCATTGAGGATCTGGACGATGTGCCGGAGGGCAACACGGTGATCTTCAGTGCCCATGGGGTGCCCCAGTCGGTACGGATCGAAGCCGAGGCCCGCGGCCTGCGGGTCTTCGATGCCACCTGCCCGCTGGTTACCAAGGTTCACCTGGAGGTGGCCCGCATGCGGGATCAGGGACGCGAACTGATCATGATCGGTCACAAGGGCCACCCGGAAGTGGAAGGTACGATGGGCCAGGTCAGGGACGGCATCTATCTGGTCGAGAGCGCCGATGACGTGGCTCGGCTTGAGGTGAACAATCCGGAAATGCTCGCCTACGTCACCCAGACCACCCTGTCGGTGGATGATGCGGCAGCCATCGTGGCCGCCTTGAGGAAGCGCTTTCCCACCATCATTGGTCCCAAGAAGGACGACATCTGCTACGCGACCCAGAATCGCCAGGATGCGGTCAAGTTCATGGCACCCCAATCGGATCTGGTGCTGGTCGTGGGCTCGGTGAACAGCTCCAACTCCAACCGGCTGCGGGAAGTCGCAGAGCTCCTGGAAGTACCGGCCTACCTGATCGACAATGCTGAAAGCATCGATCCGATCTGGCTCGAAGGCAAGCGACGCATCGGCGTGACGGCAGGAGCCTCGGCTCCCGAGGTGCTGGTGAATTCGGTGATCACCCGCCTCCGGGAAATGGGCGCTGCCTCTGTCCGCAATCTCGAGGGGGTTCCGGAAAAGGTGACCTTCCCGCTCCCCCGGGAACTCCAGGGCCCCGGCGTCTGACCCGGAGCATCGGCCACGGCACTCCGGACTATAGGTAGAGCCGGCGTGGCCGCCTCACGGGGCGGACGCGCGCCGGGAAGCCTCCGGCCCGGTCATCCCTGAGACCCCCAGGCGGCGGGCCATATCCCACTCCCCGGCGGTATGCACCTGTCCCGCATACACCGGAATTTCGAGCCCCCGGGCCACATCCACGATGGCCTTCACCAGACGCTGCTGGCCTTCGTGGTCTGGCAAACCGGCAACGATGCTGCCATCCAGCTTCAGGTAGGCAAGACGCAGGGTATACAGACGCGGCAGGGCAGCCAGCTGCCTGCCGAAGTGTTCGATGCCCAGACCCACCCCATGGCGCCCCAGCACCTCTGCCAGGGGCTCGATGCCGGACAGGCTGGCATCCAGCCCTCGTTCGCTGACTTCCACCGAAATCCGCCGGGCAGACTCGCCAGCCGTCGCCAGCAGGATGTCCAGCCGATCCAGAAAACCGTCCTCCGTCAGGGACTGAGGGGCCAGGTTCAGGGCGATCCTGTCTTCAGGCAACGCAGCCAGCCTGCCCATCCCCAGACGCAATGCCTCAAGATCGCAGGCGCCGGCCAGCCCAAGGCGTACGGCAGCCGGCATGAATTGCCCTGCACTCAGGAGGTGCCCTTTCCAGGGAAGGCGCAGCATGTATTCCCGGTGAATCAGGGCACCCCCTGCCTGCAGGACAGGATAGCCTTCCAGGGCGAAGATCTGATCATTCACCGCCGCCTGCAGGAGGCTGCTCCAGGCTTCGGCACCGGGCGTCTGCTCTGGCAAGCGCCCTTCGCCTCCGTCCAGAACGGGATCCCCGGTGGTCTCGGCACGCATCAGGGCCAGATCCACCCGCGCCAGGAGCTCACTGACGGCATCACCGCGTTCATAAGCGGCACCCCCGACATGGATCTGCACGGAGGGCCTCTCCTGGCCCTCTTCCTCCAGGCCGCCCAAAGCAGGTGGGGCCGCCAGCTGGGCCTGTGCTTCAACCACAGTCATGCCCGGGGCAAGCCAGGCAAACTCTGCTCCACTCAGGCGGGCCAGCGTCGTCCCCGGGGCCACCAACAGCCTGCCCTGCAGCCGGCGGGCCAGGGACAACAGCCACAGATCGGTACGCTCCCGACCAAACTGACGATTGAGCGCAGCAAGATCGTCCAGCTTGACCACAGCCAGGCAACCGCTGGGAGGCCCTGCGACATCGGTCAGCGCCTGGCGCAATTCCCCCATGAAGGCCGAACGGTTCAGCAGACCGGTGACAGGATCCACGCTGCTCTCGTTATGCAAGGCTTCGATTCGCGAGGCCTGCTCGGAAAACAGGGACTGAACACGCCCGGACATCCGGTTGAGGGCCTTCGCCCTGCTCCTCAATTCCAGCACAGCGGGTTCCTGCAGGATCCTGAAACGTCCCTCGCCAACGGCTTCGGCCTGAGCCGCCATCTCCCCCAGGGGGCGCTCCACCCATCGCAGCAGCATGGACACCGCCATACCCCAAAAAATG
>NZ_JAQUVG010000140.1 GCF_028693495.1 Zoogloea sp.
CCCCGGGAGTTGTTTTCGGTAACCGCGTAAGGTGCCAGATCCGGCATCGTCGTCTTCCTTGTGAGATCAGGCCTGGCAACAGGCCTCGATGGTGGCGCCGATCTGCTCGGCCGTGGCCTCGGCACTGATCACCGCCCTGCCGACGGCCTTGAGCAGCACCAGGCGCAGCTGTCCGTCCGCCACCTTCTTGTCGTGGGACATCAGCTCCAGGTAGCGCGCGACCCCGAGCGGAGCGCCAAGCACCGGCAGGCCGGCCTGGACATGCACGCGGACGATCCGCGCCACATCCGCATCGGAAAGCCAGCCCAGCCGGCGGGACAGATCCGCGGCCATGATCGCACCGGCGGCCACGGCCTCGCCATGCAGCCACTCCCCGTACCCCAATCCCGTCTCGATGGCATGGCCGAAGGTATGCCCCAGGTTGAGGGTTGCCCGCTCCCCCTGCTCCGTCTCGTCAGCGGCCACCACTTCGGCCTTGTTGCGGCAGGAACGCTCGACCGCCTCGGCCAGCGCATCCGGATCGCGGGCCAGGAGCCGGTCCAGGCGAGCCTCGATCCATTCCAGGAAGGGCAGATCGCGGATCAGACCGTACTTGATGACCTCGGCCAACCCCGCCTTGAGCTCCCGCTCGGGCAGGGTGTCGAGCACCTGGGTGTCGGCGAGTACCAGCCTGGGCTGGTAGAACGCCCCGATCATGTTCTTGCCCAGGGGATGATTGATCGCCGTCTTGCCGCCCACGGAGGAATCCACCTGGGACAGCAGGGTGGTGGGCACCTGAATGAAGGGCACCCCGCGCTGGTAGGTGGCCGCAGCAAAGCCGACCATGTCCCCCACCACGCCCCCGCCCAGGGCGATCAGGGTGGTGCCACGGTCGCAGCGCGCAGCCAGGAGGGCATCGAAGATGCGGTTGAGGGTCGGCCAGTCCTTGTGCGCCTCGCCATCCGGCAGCACGATGCGGACGACCTGCAGCCCCTGCGCTTCCAGACCTGCGGCAAAGCGCTCGAGATAGAGGGGACCCACCACATCATTGGTGATCACCGCCACCCGGCGGGTCTTCAGATACGGAAGAATCAGCTCCGGCGCATCGATCAGCCCGGCACCGATATGGATCGGGTAGCTGCGCTCGGCCAGCTCGACGTTCAGTGTTCGCATAGGTTCTGGAGTTCCTTTTCGATCATCCGCACCATCGCATGGGGCGTCCCGCGCCCTCCTTCCACGATGATCCGGGCGGCCTGGCGGTATAGAGGATCCCGGGCCACATAAAGCTGCTGGATCCGTGCCTTTGGATCCGGCACCTGCAGCAGGGGGCGGGTCTTGTCGTGCCGGGTCCGCTCCCAGAGGATCTGCGGCGGCACGTTGAGATAGATCACCACCCCCCGGGCAGACAGGATCTCCCGGTTCTCGGGCTTGATCACGGCCCCGCCTCCGGTGGCCAGCACCATGTTCGACTCGGTGGTCAGCTCATCCAGGGTCTGGGTTTCCCGCTTGCGGAAACCGTCCTCGCCTTCAATCTCGAAGATCGTCGGAATCTTGACCCCGGTCCGGGCTTCGACTTCATGGTCGCTGTCCACAAAACGCAGGCCGAGACGCTTTGCCAGCTCCCGGCCCACGGTCGTTTTGCCGGAGCCGGGCATGCCAACCAGCACTACACATTGGGATTGTTCTGAATTCACGGGTGATGGCAGGTCTGAAAAAAACCAAGGGGCAACCGACTGAAGAGCGTCGGTTGCCCCCCCAGATGTTACACAGGGTCACTTCGGATTGTCACACCCGCTCTGCACACCATAAGGCGAGTCACCAAAGGACGGATACACCGCCTCGTTGGTCAACTCCTCGGCCAGACCGGGAAGGAAAAAGCTCCGACTGACGCTGCTGTTGGTACCCGTCACGGCAGCGGTAGCTGTCAGTTCGACACGCGCCCAGGTCGCGTATTGCGGCAGGTATTGCACCCAGAAGGCGGCTACGCCCTCCTGATTGGTGGTCACGGTCACGCTGCTGGCCTGAGTTGCCGAATCGCTCGGCGGCATGACGAAGGCGGCGCCGTTGGGCTCCAGGACACCGTCACCATCGCGATCCCTGTCTCCCGCCTGGATGAAACCATCGTTGTTGATATCTTCTGGTTCACACTCCTGCTGAATGCTCTTGGCCCACTTTACGGTTCCACCAGCAACCGGGATGTAGTAGCCCTTATGAAACCAGACTCCCTTCAATGCGACAGTCACCTGCTGATTCCGCACCGGATTGCCCGCGGTATCGGTCACCGACACCCCCCAGACGGAGCGATAGCGGGGCGGATCGCTGAGAACCTGAATCAGGTTGTTGGTGCTGATCACCATGTTCACACCCTGCCCGGCGACCGTCAGGGTCGTCGTACTAGTCACCGTCGAATTGAGCACCGAGGCCACCACCTTGACCGAATCCTTGCCACTGAGGTTCGGATCGGCAATGAAGGTGGTCGATGCCTGGCCGGAGGCATCCGTCTGGGCCGTCGTCGGCGAGGCCTGGCCGCCTCCGTTGGGTGCGGTGAACACCACGGTACTGCCCGCCACCGGGTTCCCGGTATCGTCGCGGACGATGGCATAGACCTTCGCCGTGCCATTGGGCGTCAGGGTGGAGGGATCGGACTGGACGACGATCTGGGTCGGGGTGGTGGAGACGAAACTCACATCCCGCTTGGCGGTGGTTCCGTCGGCCACGGAGCTCGCCAGAATCGCGGACACGGTTGCCGCCCCCGCGCTCGGGGAGCGCACCCACGCAGCGGCGATTCCGGCAAAGAACGGGACGGACACCGTCGATGAAGGTGCGCCCGCCTGGCAGGACGCCTGGCTGGCATAGATGGAGCCACGGGAAGAGACGAAGTTGACGCCCGTGGCGGGGTTGCTGCTCAGAAGGCTGACACTCACCTGCTGGCAGGTATTGATGGGGATGACGGTCCCCGACGCGGGGCTGCTGAATGCAAACGCCGTCGTCGTCAGTTCGAGGGTGCGCGCCGCACTGGCCCCCAGGGCGCTGGCCGTGATGGTGTCGGCACCGCCGACGGTGGGCGTGTAGCTGAAGCTGGCCTGACCGGCCGTGTTGGTCCGGACCGTCGCGGGCAACCCGTTCCCCAGGCTGGAGCGCAGGCTGACATCCTGATTGGCGATGGCCTTGCCGGCAGCATCCAGCAGGCTGATGGTCATGCTGACCGGAGAGCCGACGACGCCCGAGGCATCGCCGCCGAAGCCCAGGCGGGTGCCCTGAATCGCCACGCTGATCACCTGGGACAGGCTGCCATAGCGGGCGGTGATGTTCACCGTGCGGTTGGTCTTGTCCGCATTGGAATTGAAGACCACCTGGGCCAGACCCGTGGTCGCGTCGGTGGTGACCTTGCTCGCGCTCAGCTCACCGGAGTCCGCGGAAAAACTGACCTCCTGTCCCTTGACCACGCCATTGCCGGCATCCTTGAGGGAAGCCACCAGACTGACCACCGAGGTTCCGTCGGTCTGAATGGTCGGGACATCCGCGGTCAGGCTGAGGGTCTTGACGACCGTGACGCCCTGACCGACACAGGTCGAGTTGGTCGTGAAGGGCAGGCAACCAGGGGTCCCCGTGGAGCCCCCCGTGGAGCCCCCCGTGGAGCCAGTCGTCCAAGCAGTAGGTGAACTGCCCCCTCCCCCGCCACCACAGGCCGCAAGGGCCATGATCACGGCGAGGGGAAGGAGCAGGCGGGTTCCTGAGGGCTGCTGCCGGAATGAGTTGAGCTTTTGCATCGGGTAGTCCATACAGTCCAGCATCAGCGCAGGCCGAGCTGATCGTTGATGATCCGGGGGGTAATGAAAACGAGGAGTTCGGTCTTGTTGTCCTTCCGCTCATTGTTGCGGAACAGCCAGCCAACCACCGGAATGTCACCCAGGAGGGGCACCTTGGTGGTGTTGTTGCCGACCTCCTGAATGTAGATGCCGCCAATCACCACCGTGCCGCCGTTATCCACGACGACTTCCGTCTTCACGTGCTTGGTGTCGATGGGCACATTGCCGCCGGCCACGGGCTGGTCGTAGCGGGGCTGATCCTTGTTCACCTCGATGGACATCATGACCTTGCCGTCCGGGGTGATCTGGGGCTTGACCTTGAGGGCCAGGTTGGCCTTCTTGAAGCTCACCGTCGGGTTGGTGGCGGAGCCGGTCAGGGTCTGGTAGGGAATCTCGGAACCCTGCTCGATCAGGGCCTCCGCCTTGTCGGCTGTCAGCACCCGGGGCCGGGACACCACCTTGCCCCGCCCGTCCGCCTCCAGGGCGGAGACTTCCAGGTCAATGAAACGGGTCCCCGCGCTGTTCCAGAGGGCGAAGGAAAAGGCGCCCGCCGCACTCTTGTTGTTGATGGAGCTCGCAGGCAGGTTGACGCCCAGGGAGTCGGCAAAGCTGGCCTGGTTGGTGATCTGCCCCGCCTGATAACCGGTGGAATTGAGATTGCCGGTGCCGAAGGTGTTGCGATAAATCTGGACGCCATCCGCCCTGGTGCCCAGTTGCCCGCCGGTCTTGGCACCGAAACCGAGGCGCACGCCCAGGTTGCGGGAGAACGTGTCCGTCGCTTCGACGATCTGGGCCTCGATGAGCACCTGGCGAGTCTCCACGTCCACCTCGGAGACCATCCGGCGGACATCCTCCAGGCGGGAAGCCACGTCATTGACGAAGATCTTGTTGCTGCGCTCATCGACACTGACACTGCCCCGCTTGGACAGGATCGTCTGCTCCTTGCCCTTGAGGAACTCCGCCACATTGCGGGCCTTGTGGTAATTGATCTGGAAGCTCTCGGTGCGCAGAGGCTCCAGATCACCGATCTGGGCCCGAGACTCGAGATCGAGCTTTTCCCGGGCAGCCAGTTCGTCTCGGGGTGCGATCCAGATGACGTTGCCGTTCTTGCGCATATCCAGACCACGGGCCTGAAGGATGATGTCCAGGGCCTGATCCCAGGGTACATCCTTGAGCCGCAAGGTCAGGTTGCCCTGAACCGAGTCGCTGGTGATGATGTTGAAATTGGTGAAGTCGGCGATGACCTGGAGCACCGCCCGGACGTCGATGCTCTGGAAATTGAGGGACAGTTTCTCACCGCCAAACTTGCCTTTGCCGGCCCCCTGAACGAGCTTGTTGGGATCTTCCTTGACCGCCTTCACTTCCAGCACGAACTGGTTGTCGGTCTGGTAAGCATAATGCTCCCAGTTGCCCCGAGGGGTGATCGTCATGCGGACATTGCCGCCCTGGGTCTGTGTCAGCACCGTGCTGACCGGGGTACCGAAGTCCACCACATCCAGGCGTCGCCGGAATTGCTCAGGCACATCGGTCTTGAGGAAATCAACGATCAGGCTGCTACCCTGCTGGCGGATGTCGATCCCGGCACTGGAGTCAGAAAGGTCCACCACCAGACGCCCCTCGCCATCCTTGCCGCGCCGGAAGTTGATGTCCCGGATGAGGTGCTGCTCCGGCTGTCCAGGCGCGGCCGCAGGTGCGAACTGGGAGGACTGGGAGGTTCTGGACAAGCCCGTGGCGGCCTCCCGCAACGGGCCTGCCGCCAGGGTGATCAGGAGCTCACGCCCCTCAATACGGGTCTGGTGGGGGAAGACACGCGTGAGGTTCAGCACCAGACGGGTACGATCGCCGACCTGAACGATATTTGCGCTGCGCAGCTCGCCGGTATTCAAGGTCTGGCTGTTGCGCCCCAGACCGTTGGCCATGTCGGGAAAATCAAAGGCAATGCGGGCCGGGCTGGCCACACTGAAACTCGCGGGTACCGCAGCCAGGGGCTGAGCCAGGGTCAGCTTGAGGATGATGTTGCCATCCTGCTCTGCAGCAACGAGCTTTTCGATGCGGTTGGCAGGCTGCACGACCTCCTGTTCCTGCTGGGCAAGGACCTGCGTCACCGGCAGGAGAACACCCCCCAGCACAGCCATCAGGGCCCACGCGCCAAGCCTGACGCCAATTTTTCCGATTTTCATTTCTTCCCCTCCTGGGGCGCCTGCTCCTGCAACTGCAGGCTGCTGATCCGCTCGATCCAGTCGCCGCTGGCGTC
>NZ_JAQUVG010000141.1 GCF_028693495.1 Zoogloea sp.
AGCGTGGCCTGACCCGGGCCGGCGCTCAGTCCGGCGTGGCCGGAGCGCTCCGGAAGGGCAGGCGCTCGGACAGCTCGTCCAGATAGGCCTCCACGCCGCCCCGCTCCTGGGCCAGGTAGCGGCTGACCGCATCCCGGAAGCGGGGCTCGGCGATCCAGTGGGCCGAGACCGTGCGCACCGGCTCCAGCCCGCGGGACAGCTTGTGCTCCCCCTGGGCGCCCCCCTCGAAGCGCTGCAGGCCCTGCCCGATCGCGTAGTCGATGGCCTGGTAATAGCACGCCTCGAAGTGCAGGCAGGGCAGGTATTCGAGCGCGCCCCAGTAACGGCCATAGAGGGCCTCCCGCTCCCGCAGGAAGAAGCTGCAGGCGATGGGCGTGCCCTGGCGCTCCGCCACCATCAGCACGCAGGCCTGCGGCAGCCGCCGCCCCAGATCCTCGAAGAAGGCCCGGCTCAGGTAGGGGGTCGAGCGGTGTTCCGCATAAGTCCGGCTGTAGCAGGCGTAAAAGAAGGCCCATTCCGCCGTGCCGATGGCCTGGCCCTCGATGATCCGGAAGCTCACCCCCGCCTCCTGCACCTTGCGCCGCTCCTGGCGGATCTTCTTGCGCTTGGGCTGGGACAGGCACGCCAGGAAATCCTCGAAATCCCGGTAGTCCGCGTTCTGCCAGTGGAACTGCACACCGTGGCGGATTCCCAGCCCGGCTTCGGCCAGCCAGCGGGCCTCGTCCGCGGCGGGAAACAGCACATGCAGGGACGAGGCGCCCGAGGCGGCCACGGTGTTCAGCAGGTGCCCGAGCAGGCTGCGCCTGCTGGCGTCGTCCACCCCCAGGAGGCGCCGGCCCGGCACCGGGGTGAAGGGCAGGGCGGACAGCCACTTGGGGTAATAGTCCAGCCCGTGGCGCTGGTAGGCGTCGGCCCACGCCCAGTCGAACACATACTCCCCGTAGGAGTGCTCCTTGAGGTAGAGGGGCATGGCGGCCAGCAGGGTGCCCTCATCCCACAGGCCCGCATGCCGGGGGTGCCAGCCGGTGCGGGGCGCAACGCAGCCGGAGGTTTCCAGCGCGTCCAGAAAGGCGTGCTGGAGGCAGGGCTGTCCGCCCACCAGGGCGTCCCACTGGTCGGCAGGGAGTTCGGCGATGCTCGGGTGGAGACGGAAGTCGGGCATGGGGTGTCGGGAAACAAGGCTCAGGAGGCAGACTGCATGCGCCCCGCGCGGGTTCCCCGTCCTTCGCGGTATAGTGTTGCCCCATGAAAACACCCCTTACCGTCGCGGTCGCCCAGCTCAATTGTGTCGTGGGCGACATCACCGGCAATGCACGCCGGATCCTGGACGCGGTGACCCGGGCCAAGGCTGCGGGCGCCGACGTGGTGCTCACCCCCGAGCTGGCCCTGTGCGGTTATCCGCCGGAAGACCTGCTGCTGCGCCCGGCCTTCCTGAGCGCCTGTGCCGACGAGCTCGACGCCCTGGCTGCCCAGGTGCACGGGATTGTCGTGCTGGTGGGCTATCCGGCCCAGGTCGATGGCCTGCGCTACAACGCCGCCGCGCTGATCCGTGATGGCCGGGTGGTGGATCGTTATTTCAAGCACCGGCTGCCCAACTACGAGGTGTTCGACGAAGAGCGCTATTTTGAGCCCGGCAGCGATGCCTGCGTGTTTGAACTGCAGGGCCACCGGGTGGGCGTCAACATCTGCGCCGACGTCTGGGAGTCCGGCGCGGCCGAGGTTTCCCGGGCCGCGGGGGCCGAGCTGCTGCTGGTCCTCAATGCCTCGCCCTTCCACCTCCACAAGCAGCAGCAGCGCTATGAGGTGATCCGCGAACGGGTCGCCGACACCGGTCTGCCCGTGGCCTACTGCAATCTGGTGGGCGGCCAGGACGAGCTGGTGTTCGACGGGGGCTCCTTTGCCCTGAACGGGGAGGGTGAGCTGGCCTGGCAGGGGGCCTCCTTTACCGAGGAACTCAGCGTCCTGCGCTTTGACGACGGGGCCTGGCGGGATCAGGGTGTCCCGGACGCCCGTCCGGTGGAGGCCGACGTGTATGACGCCCTGGTGCTGGGGGTACGCGACTACCTGGGCAAGAACGGCTTTCCGGGGGCGCTCATCGGCCTGTCGGGGGGCGTCGATTCGGCCCTGACCCTGGCCATTGCGGTCGATGCCCTGGGCGCCGAGCGGGTCCGGGCGGTGATGATGCCCTCTCCCTACACCGCCCAGATGAGCCTGGACGACTCCCGCGAGATGGTCCGCTGGCTGGGTGTGCGCTACGACGAGATCCCCATCGAGCCGGCCATGCAGACCTTTGCCGCCCTGCTCGCCCCCCAGTTTGCCGGCCTGCCCGAGGACACCACCGAAGAGAACCTGCAGTCCCGCATCCGCGGCATGCTGCTGATGGCCCTCTCCAACAAGACCGGCGCCATCGTGCTCACCACCGGCAACAAGAGCGAGATGGCCACCGGCTACGCCACCCTGTATGGCGACATGGCCGGCGGTTTTGCGGTCATCAAGGACATCTACAAGACCCTCGTTTATCGCCTGTGCGCCTGGCGCAATGCCCAGCCGGGCGGCCCGGTGATCCCCGACAACATCCTGACCCGACCCCCTTCGGCCGAGCTCAAGCCCGACCAGTGCGACCAGGACTCCCTGCCGCCCTACGAGGTGCTGGACGCCATCATCGCCGCCTACATGGAAGAGGACCTGTCGCCGCCGGAAATCATCGCCCGGGGCTATCCCGAGGCCGAGGTCCGGCGTACCGTGGCCATGCTCCGGCGCAACGAATACAAGCGCCGCCAGGCGCCGCCGGGCGTCCGGGTCACCCCGCGGGGTTTCGGCAAGGACTGGCGCTACCCGATCACCTCCCGCTACCGGGATGCCTGACCATCCAACCGGCCTGCCTGGCAGGCCCCTCCGGCGCCGTTGCCGGACCCCAAGAGGAGAACCCCAATGAAGAAAATCGAAGCCGTCATCAAGCCCTTCAAACTGGACGAAGTCCGGGAAGCCCTGTCCGAAGTGGGCATCACCGGCCTGACCGTGACGGAAGTGAAGGGTTTTGGCCGCCAGAAGGGCCACACGGAGCTCTACCGGGGCGCCGAATACGTGGTGGACTTCCTGCCCAAGATCAAGATCGAGATCGTGGTGGCCACCGATGTGGTGGACCTGGCCGTGGATGCCATCATCAAGGCTGCCCGCACCGGCAAGATCGGCGACGGCAAGATCTTCGTGATGCCCGTCGAGCAGGTCGTCCGCATCCGCACCGGCGAAACCAACGAATCCGCCATCTGAGCCTGCCGCCCTGTCTGGCGGGATGAAGGCTGCCTTGCGTAGAATGCGGGCCTTCCCGTTTTCTATTCCCGGATTCCCGCCATGGCCTCTACCGTCCGCACCCGCTTCGCCCCCAGCCCCACCGGCTACCTGCACATCGGAGGGGCGCGCACTGCGCTGTTTTCCTGGGCCTACGCCCGGCGCCATGGAGGCCAGTTCATCCTGCGCATCGAAGACACCGACGTGGCCCGCTCCACCCCCGAGGCGGTGCAGGCCATCCTCGACGGCATGAGCTGGCTCGACCTGAACTGGGACGAGGGCCCGTTCTACCAGATGCAGCGCATGGAGCGCTACAAGGCGGTGATCCAGGAAATGCTGGCGGCCGGCAGCGCCTATCCGTGCTACATGCCGCCCGACGAGCTGGACGCCCTGCGCGAAGCCCAGCGCGCCCGCGGCGAGAAGCCCCGCTACGACGGCCGCTGGCGCCCGGAGCAGGGCAAGACCCTGCCCGAGCCCCCCGCCGGCGTCCAGCCGGTGATCCGCTTCCGCAATCCGCTGGACGGCGTGGTGGCCTGGGATGACCTGGTCAAGGGCCGCATCGAGATCAGCAACGCCGAAATGGACGACCTCATCATCGCCCGCGCCGACGGCACCCCCACCTACAACTTCTGCGTGTGTGTGGACGACTGGGACATGGGCATCACCCAGGTCATCCGCGGCGACGACCACGTGAACAACACCCCGCGCCAGATCAACATCCTGCAGGCCCTGGGCGCGGTGGTGCCGCAATACGCCCACCTCTCGATGATCCTCGGCGACGACGGCCAGAAGCTCTCCAAGCGCCACGGGGCGGTGAGCGTCACCCAGTACGACGACGACGGCTACCTGCCCGAAGCGGTCATCAACTACCTGGCCCGGCTGGGCTGGAGCCACGGCGACGACGAAATCTTTACCCGCGCCCAGCTGGTGGAATGGTTCGACCTGGATCACATCACGCCCTCGGCCGCCCAGTTCAACACCGAAAAGCTCAACTGGCTCAATGCCCACTACATCAAGCAGGCCGACAACGCCCGCCTGGCCGCCGACGTGAGCCGCCGCCTGGCCCGGCGGGGGGTGGATCCGGAAAGCGGGCCGGCCCTGGAGGCGGTGATCGCCCTCTACAAGGACCGGGTCAGCACCCTCAACGAGCTGGCGGACGCCGCCGAGCCTTTCTACATGGACCTGCACCCGGCGCCCGAAATGCTGGCCCAGCACCTCACCGACCCTGCCCGGGCCGCGCTGGCCACCCTGCGCGGCAAGCTGGCGGAGGCCGCGTGGGAGAAGGCCGCCCTCAGCGCCGCCATCAAGGAAACCTGCACCGCCCACGGCCTCAAGATGCCCCAGGTGGCGATTCCCCTGCGGGTCGCCATCCTGGGTCAGCCCCAGACCCCGTCCATCGATGGGGTGCTGGAAACCCTGGGGCAGGGGCTGGTGCTCTCCCGCCTGGACCGCCTGCTGTAAACAAGGACGCCGCCGGGCCTCACACAGGTCTGGCTCGGCTTGCAAGACTCGTAAAAAATTCATATAGGAGAATTCATATAGGACCTTTTGTGTTAACATCCATCCATGCCTTCCGTTGTGCACGTGCCTCTCAATACCAGCCCCGAGCAGTCGCTCCGTCTCGAAGCGCTTCAGGTGGCTTTTGCCGAGGTCTGCAACGCGCTTGCGCCGGTGGTGCAGGAGACGCGCTGCTGGAACCGGGTGGGGTTACATCACCTGGCGTACCGTCATCTGAGGGAGCGCTTTCCCAAGGTGGGCTCCCAGATGGTCTGCAATGCCATCTACTCCGTTTCCCGCACCTGCCGCCTGGTGTTCCAGCATCCGGCCAGTCCTTTCAATGTTTCCCGGTTTCCCGACAAGGGCTTGCCTTTGCTGCGTTTTCAGCCGAGTGCCCCGGTTTATTTTGACCGTCATACCTTGAGTATCCGGGGAAGCCAGTTGTCCATGTACACCCTGGATGGCCGGATGCGGTTTCAGCTCGATCTGGCCGAAGCCGACATTCAGCGTTTCACCACGCACAAATTGCGGGAGATCGCGCTGGCTCGGGTCAACGACGCTTTCCGCTTGTCCTTCGTTCTCTCGGGAGAGACGCCGGAGGCCGAGGAGGGTGGGGCTGAACTGGCGGTCACTGGCGAGATGCCCGAATACATTCGTATCGATCCGAACGTGGATGTGCCCCATGCTGCCGGTATCGATATTCCCGTTCAGCGCAGCTCGCTGACCCTCTGATCCATATTGACTCACTAGGTAGGTGGCGATGAAGCCCGGCGAAAAACTCTCCGAACTGCGCGAAGCCCTGATGACCCAGAAGCCTCTGTTCAAGAAGGCCCTGTTCTTCAGCCTGTTCATCAATCTCCTCGTGATGGCGCCGACCTTGTACATGCTGGAGGTGTACGACCGGGTGGTGAATAGCCGCAGTTTCACGACCCTTGTCATGCTGACCCTCGCTGTGGTCTTCCTTTACGCGATGATGGAGTTGCTCCAGTGGGTGCGGACCAGCGTCCTTCATCAGGCAGCTCTCAAGTTTGACGGGCAGGTGGGCGAGCGTCTTTTCAATACGGTGTTTGAAGCGGGTCTGCGCCGTAACGTGGGAGCGGGTGCCCAGGCGATCAATGATCTGCGCACGGTACGCGACTTCCTTTCCAGCCATGCCATGGGGGCCATGATGGACGTGCCTCTGGCCATGCTCTACATCCTGGTGATCTTCCTGATCAACCCCAT
>NZ_JAQUVG010000039.1 GCF_028693495.1 Zoogloea sp.
CACGTTCTGGCGCACCGTCAGATGGGGCAGCACATGAAAGGCCTGGAAAACGAAACCCAGCTGATCCCGCCGCAGGGCGGTCAGGCCATCCTCGTCGAGGCTGGCATATTCCCGGCCATCCAGGGCGATGCGCCCCCCATCGGGACGGTCCAGGCCAGCGATCAGGTTGAGGAGAGTGGACTTGCCAACGCCGGACTCGCCGACGATGGCCACGTAGTCGCCCGGCGCAAGCTGGAGGGACACCCCCTGCAGGACCGGACGACCATTGAAGTGGCGGGAGAGGGATTCGAGCTGGAGCATGGCAGCTTGGTGCGCCGGCGCTCCGATTGGTTCCGGGGACAGACTTGCGGGATCTTGTCACCACAGGTGCGCTGCTCCCGGCCCGGGGCCGGTATACTCCGCGCGCCCATGCCCGTCGAACACTACGAGAACTTTCCCGTCGCCTCCTTCCTGCTGCCCGCCCGCCTGCGCGAGCCGGTCGAGGCGATCTATGCCTTTGCCCGCAGCGCCGACGACATTGCCGACGAAGGGGACGCGACACCCCTGATGCGCCTGGCCCGGCTCAACGATTACCGGCGCGCCCTGCTGGCCATCGAACAAGAGACGCCCTTCGACGACCCCAGCCTCGTGCCGATCTTCGAACGCCTCGGACGCAACATCCGCCAGTTCCAGCTGCCCCCGGGGCTGTTCCGGGATCTGCTGGACGCCTTCAGCCAGGACGTGGGCAAGACCCGCTACGCAGACTACCCGGAGCTGGCCGACTATTGCCGGCGCTCGGCGAATCCCGTGGGCCGCCTGCTGCTGCATCTCTACGACGCGGCCACGCCGGAGAACCTCGTCCGCTCGGACAAGATCTGCACCAGCCTGCAGCTGATCAATTTCTGGCAGGACGTGGCCATCGACTGGCAGAAGCAGCGCATCTATCTGCCCCAGGCAGAAATGGCCCTGTTCCGGGTCACCGAAGAGCATGTCGCGGGCGGCCGGATCACGCCGGAACTGGCTGCACTGCTGGATTTCCAGGCCCGCCGGGCCCGCGGCATGATGCTCGAGGGGGCGCCCCTCGCCCGAGCCCTGCCCGGCAGGATCGGCTGGGAGCTGCGCCTCATCGTCCAGGGGGGGCTCGCGATCCTCGACAAGATCGAGGCTGCCGACTTCGACATCTTCCGGCACCGCCCCACCCTCAAGAAAACCGACTGGCTGCGCCTCGCCTGGCGCGCCGCAACCTGCTGACCGCCATGACCGACCCCCATGCCTATTGCCAGGAGAAAGCCGCCAGCAGCGGCTCCAGCTTCTATTACGCATTCATGTTCCTGCCCCCGGAAAGGCGCCAGGCCATCACTGCCCTGTATGCCTTTTGCCGGGAAGTGGACGACGTGGTGGACGAGTGCCACGACCTGACCATCGCCCAGACCAAACTGGACTGGTGGCGGCGCCAGGTCAATCAGATCTACGACGGCAAACCGGAGCATCCGGTAGGGATGGCCCTGCAGGACGTGATCAGCCGCTTCAACCTGCCCCGGGAGCAGCTGCAGGAGATCATCGATGGCATGCAGATGGACCTCCAGCAAACCCGCTACCTGGACTGGAAGGCCCTCCACCTGTACTGCTACCGGGTCGCCAGCGTAGTCGGCCTGCTGTCCGCGGAGATCTTCGGCCACACCCAGCGGCAGACCCTGAAGTATGCCCACGACCTGGGCCTGGCCTTCCAGCTCACCAACATCATCCGGGACGTGGGGGAGGATGCCCGGCGGGGCCGGATCTACCTGCCGGTGGACGAACTTCAGCGCTTCAATGTTCCAGCCCGCCAGATTCTCGAGGGCGAGTACTCCGAAAACTTCCGCGCACTGATGACCTTCCAGGCCCAGCGGGCCCGCCAGCTCTATGAGCAGGCCTTTTCCCAGTTGCCCGCTGAAGACCGCAAGGCCCAGCGGCCCGGACTGATCATGGCGGCCATCTACCGCACCCTCCTCGACGAGATCGAGGCCGACGGTTTCCAGGTGCTCGACCGGCGCACCTCGCTGACCCCGCTGCGCAAGATCTGGATTGCCGGCATCACCTGGTTCAAGGGATGAGCCACACACCTCTGATTGCCGTCGTCGGAGGCGGCTACGCCGGCTTTGCCGCCGCCGTCACCCTGGCCCGGGGGGGGGCCCGGGTGTCCCTGTTCGAAGCCTCCCGCACCCTGGGAGGACGCGCCCGGGTGATGGAAAAGGATGGCTACCGGGTGGACAATGGCCAGCACATCCTGCTGGGCGCCTACAGCGAAACCCTGCGCATGCTGCGCCTGGTGGGCGTCAAGCCCAGCGTCCTGGAAACCCGCCGGCTGGCCCTGGTCTATCCGGGCCTGTGCGAACTGCGGGCCGCGCCCCTGCCCGCGCCCTTCCACCTGGCGCTGGGGCTGCTGCGGGCCCGGGGCCTCGACTGGGCGGACAAACGGGCCATGATCCGCCTGATGGGCACGCTCAGGAAGCAGGCCTTCCGGATCGACCCGGACCGGACCGTGAGCACCCTGCTCGCCGAGACCCAGCAGACCGGGCGACTCACCCGGCTGATCTGGGAGCCCCTCTGCGTGGCGGCACTGAACACCCCGGCGGCGGACGCCTCGGCCCAGATCTTTGCCAACGTCCTGCGGGACAGCCTGGCCGCAGGCGCCTCCGCATCGGATCTGCTGATCCCCCGGGTGGATCTGTCGGAGCTCTTTCCGGTCCCCGCTTCCCGCTGGCTGGCGCTGCGGGGCAACACGGTCCGCACCGCAGAGCCGGTGAAGAAGATCAGCGCCATGGGCGACGGCTATGTCCTGGAAGGTGATCCATGGAACGCCCTCTACGACGACGTGGTGATTGCAACAGCGCCCTACCATGTGGGGGATCTGGTTGCTGGGCTGCCAGGCCTGGCTCCTGTGGTGGAACGCCTGAAACGCCTGTCCCATCAGCCCATCGTCACGGCGTGGCTGGCCTTTGACGGCCCGCTGCACCTCCCCGAACCGATGATCGGCATGAGTGGCGGGTATGGCCAGTGGGCCTTCGATCGGGGGGCCCTGGGAGGACCGGAAGGTCTGGTGGGCGTGGTGATCAGCGCCCGGGGCGCACACCAGGACATCTCCAGGGAAGCCCTGGAGATCGCCCTGCTGGAGGAGCTGCAGAGCGTACTCGGCCCCCTGCCCCCCCTGCGCTGGAGCCAGGTCATCACCGAAAAGCGCGCCACCTTCTCCTGCATCCCGGGGGTGGACCGACCCACGACGGCCACCCCGGAGCGGGGTATCTGGCTGGCAGGCGACTACGTGGAAGCGGACTATCCCGCGACCCTGGAATCCGCCGTACGCAGTGGCATCGCCGCCGCCCGCAGCATTCTGCGGCGGCATGGTCTCAAGGAAGGCAACTTCCTGTCCCTGTAAGCACTTAGGGCACGAGCCGCCCGGCGGCAAGGCGGAGGGTCCGCCCGCAGCGCTCGGCGAGTGCCGTGTCGTGGGTGACCAGCACCAGGGTGGTGCCGGACTCCCGGTTGAGGGAGAACATCAGCTCGATCACCGCCTCCCCGGTGGCCACGTCGAGATTGCCGGTGGGCTCATCGGCCAGCACCAGTGCAGGCCGGGGCGCAAAGGCCCGGGCAACGGCCACCCGCTGCTGCTCCCCTCCCGACAGTTGACGGGGGTAGTGCCCCAGGCGCTGGCCCAGGCCCACCCGGGCGAGCCAGGCCTCCGCCTCCTGACGCGCATCCCTGCGGCCCGCCAGCTCCAGCGGAAGCATCACGTTCTCAAGGGCCGTGAGGGCCGGCAGGAGCTGGAAGGACTGGAACACGAACCCCACACACGCCCCGCGCAAGGCCGCCCGCCCATCCTCATCCAGGGCAAACAGGCTTTGCCCCCGCAGATGCACGGATCCGGAACTGGGGCTATCCAGGCCGGCCAGCAAACCCAGCAGCGTGGACTTGCCCGAGCCGGACGCGCCGACAATGGCCACGGCCTCGCCCGCCAGGATGCGGAAGGACACCTCGTCCAGGATGCGGAGCTCGCCTCCCCCATCGGCGGTCACCACACGGGAAAGCCCCTGGACCTCCACCACCGGGGACAGCGCACCGGCCAGGGAAGTCGATTCATTCACGGTTCGATTGAGCATGGGGAAATGGAGTCGTCTGGGGAAAAATGGTTCAGCTCCCGGGAGAGCACATTTCAGAGGCGCGGTGCCGACCCCTGAAAAAGCGGAGGGCAGCCCTCCGGCTGCCCTCCGCGGTATTCCACCCGGCGCCGCTACCTCAATCCACGTGGTAGTTCGGCGCTTCCTTGGTGATCTGCACGTCGTGGACATGGGACTCGCGAATCCCCGCCGAGGTGATCTCGACGAACTCGGCGCGTGCCCGCATCTCGTCGATGGTGGCGCAGCCCACGTAGCCCATGGACGCCCGCAGGCCACCCATCAGCTGATGGATCACCGCGGTGACCGCGCCCTTGTAGGGCACCCGGCCTTCGATGCCCTCCGGCACCAGCTTGTCCACGTTGCCGTCGTTCTCCTGGAAGTAACGGTCGGCAGCACCCTGCTGCATCGCACCCAGAGAGCCCATGCCCCGATAGGACTTGTAGGACCGCCCCTGGAACAGCACCATTTCCCCCGGCGCCTCTTCAGTGCCGGCGAACAGGCCGCCCAGCATGACCACGTTGGCGCCCGCCGCAATGGCCTTGGAGATATCACCGGAATAACGGATGCCCCCGTCGGCAATCAGCGGAACTCCCGTACCGGCCAGGGCGGTGGACACGTTGTCCACCGCGGTGATCTGGGGGACACCCACACCGGCCACGATGCGGGTGGTGCAGATGGATCCGGGGCCGATACCGACCTTGACCCCGTCAGCACCGGCATCCACCAGGGCGCGGGCCGCGCTGGCCGTGGCAATGTTGCCACCGATGACTTCCACCTGCGGAAAGTTCTTCTTGACCCAGTTCACCCGGTCGAGCACACCCTGCGAGTGGCCGTGGGCCGTATCGACGACGATCACGTCCACACCGGCCTCGGCCAGCAGCGCCGCACGCTCCTCGGTGCCGGCCCCTACGCCGATGGCCGCGCCCACGCGGAGACGGCCCTGGGCATCCTTGGCGGCAAGAGGGTGCTCGGTGGACTTCATCATGTCCTTGACGGTGATCAGACCCGCCAGCTCCCCCACCTCATTCAGGACCAGCACCCGCTCGAGGCGGTGCTTGTGCATCAGGGCACGGGCGTCCTCGAGGCTGGTGCCTTCACGTACCGTGACCAGGCGTGCCTGGGGGGTCATGATGGCCGCCACCGGCTGGTCGAGATTGGTCTCGAAACGGGTATCCCGGTTGGTGACGATCCCGATCACCTTGCCATTGTCCACCACCGGCAGACCGGAAATCTTGTGGGCCCGGGTCAGGGTCAACACTTCGCGGACCGTCATGGTCGGCGCAATGGTGATCGGATCCTTGAGGATGCCCGATTCGAAACGCTTTACCTTGGCCACTTCGGCCGCCTGCTGCTGCGCGGTGAGGTTCTTGTGAACGATACCGATCCCGCCTTCCTGGGCGAGCGCAATCGCGAGGCGCGCCTCGGTGACGGTATCCATGGCAGCGGAAACCAGCGGAATATTCAGGGTAATGTTGCGCGTGAGCTTCGTCCTGAGGCTGACGTCGCGCGGGAGAACGCTCGAATGGGCGGGGATGAGAAGGACGTCGTCAAACGTCAGCGCCTTCTGGATCACTCGCATGGCTTTAATCCCTAGAACCAAATCCGTATTATACGGAGCTGACCCTCGTGCCGCAAAACTTTGTCACCCCGGAGTGTCCGATGCATCACAGACTGTTTGCCGGCCTGCTGGCCTGCGCTTCATCCCTGGCCCTGGCCCAGGGTGTGTACAGCTGGAAGGACGCCAGCGGGCGGGTGCATTATTCAGACCTGCCTCCTCCAGGCCTGGACGTACGCACGGTCAGCAAGCCCTCCCTGCCCCCTCCGGCCCGGGACAATCGGGCCACGCCGGCAGCGTCAGCTCCCCCATCCTATGTGGAAAAGGAGCAGGCTTTTCGCAAACGCCGGGCTGAAGCTGCCGAAGCGGAGGAAAAGGCCCGCAAGGAGCAGATCAGCGAGGAACTGCGGGCACGCGAATGCAGCGAGAGCCGCGCCCAGCTGGCGGGCCTGGAAAGCACCGACCGGGTGGTCCGTTTTGGCGAGAACGGCGAACGCCTGCTGATGAATCAGGAAGAGCGGGAGGCAGAAATCAACCGCACCCGCCGGGCCATGGAACGAGCCTGCAAGTAGGTGGAAACGCCCGCACTACCCTGCAGGACGCTCAGGCGAGACCCTCTTCAGCCGGCCCGCCACCCTTCTTCATGACCTTGCCTTCTTCTGCCCGCTTGCGCCGGACCTCCTTGGGGTCGGCGATGAGAGGACGGTAGATCTCCACCCGGTCCTGGTCCCGCAGGGTCGCCTCCCCCTTGACCAGCTTGGCGAAGACGCCGATCTTGTTGGCCTTGCCCAGGTCAATTTCAGGGTGCTTCTGCAGAATCCCCGAAGCCTCGATGGCCTGCTGCACCGTGCAACCGGCAGGCATCCGGAGGCGCACCACCTCCTGCCTGTCCCGGAGGGCATAGCAGACCTCCACGCGGATCGAGTCGCTCACCTCAGGCCCCCCCATGGATCTGGCCGGCCCGCTTCACGAAGGAGTCGACAAAGGTGTTGGCGATGTGGCTGAACACCGGCCCCACCACCTTTTCAATCAGCTTGCTGGAAAACTCGTAGCGTAGATTGAACTCCACCTTGCAGGCGGCCTCCCCAAGAGGGATGAAATTCCAGCTCCCGTCCAGGTGGGTGAAAGGTCCGTCGGTCAGGCGGATCAGCATGTGACGCGGGTAATCCTTGTCGTTCTCGGTACTGAAATGGGATTTGATGCCGTGGTAGTTGATGTGCAGGGTTGCGCGGGTGATCTTCTCATCCCGGGCCTGGACTTCCGCACCACCACACCAGGGCAGGAATTTGGGGTAATCCTCGCAGCGGTCTACCAGATCGAACATCTGGGCCGGCGTGAACTCGATCAGGACTATTTTCTTGACGGCTGCCATGGGAGCGCGAGCGGACTACCGAGCTGTTAAAATGCATGATTTTACGCGTCCGCAAGAGCCTACGCCAATGAGCATCATCGATAACCGCAAGGCCTTCCACGATTACTTCATCGAGGACAAGTACGAAGCCGGCCTGGTCCTGCAGGGCTGGGAAGTCAAGGCCATCCGCGCCGGGCGCGCCAACATCAAGGAAAGCTATGTGGTGATCCGCGGCGCCGAGATCTTCATCGTCGGGATGCACATCACACCGCTGGAATCCGCGTCCACCCACATCCATCCGGATCCGACCCGCACCCGCAAGCTGCTGCTCCATGCAGAGGAGATCGCCAAGCTGATCGGCAAGGTTGAGCGTGCCGGCTACGCCCTGGTCCCCCTGGACCTGCATTACACCAAAGGCCTGGTCAAGATCAGTGTCGGTCTGGCCAAAGGCAAGAAACAGTACGACAAGCGCGAAACCGAAAAGGAACGCGACTGGGAGCGGGAGAAGGGGCGCCTGATCCGCGCCAGGGGCTGAGGCCGGACGACTCGCGGGCTACTCGATTTCCGAGCGGGCCCATTCCACATCCAGACGCTCCAGCGCATCGCAAGGCTGACAGGCAGCCGCCTCGCGGAACAGCTCATGGACCCGGGAGAGCTGCGGCGATCCCCAGACCAGCAGCACCGCCCGGGCATATTCGGCGCGCACGACAGGAGACTGGGGCAACAGTCCGCAGGCCCGCTCGAAATGGGCCGTCAGCGCCTCCCGCCGGGCACCATAGGCAAGGGCCGCCATTGCGGCGCCGACCTTGTGGATCACCTCCGCGTGATACACCCCCAGAGCCACATGGGCATCCCCATGATCCGGATCCAGCTCAAGCACCCGGTTCAGGCTGCTGCGCACCTTGCCCCCCAGACCCAGGGCCAACGCCCGCAAAACCGAAATGTTCTGGCTGTAGCGCCCGAGGGCGAGACCATGGGCATACCAGGCAGCGGGCCAGTTGGGCGCCAGCTGCACGAGGGCAGAGCAGCTGGCCACCACATCCGAGAGGATCGTGATCCGGCGGTTCGGGTCGGGCTCCAGATGAGATGCATACACGACGGCGGCGCGTGCAGCCACGACCAGACCCACCGGGCCAGCCGCCAGACCCAGCTCGAGGGCGGCGGCAAAATCGCCGGCATGATAGGCACGCCAGGCATCCTCCAGCACAGGCACCTGCATCGCGGGATCGGCCACGCTGACCGCCAGAGCCGGATTGGCCTCCAGCAGCAGTTCCAGTGCCCCGGCAGAAGGATAAGGCTCCCGGTCTCCCCGATGCAGGCGTGCCCAGTTCGTCTGGAGTGCAGAGCCCACATAACGGTAAATCCGGTCGCCATAGGGAAAGCGCTTCCAGCCATGGCGCGCCGCCATGGCTGCCGGCTTCGCCGGGTCAACGGGCTGGCGGGTGCGGTCATGGGCCGCACTCGAGCCGAAAGTCAGATGCATGAACTGCTCTCCCTCGGGCTTTCCGGTTTTTTTCTTGTTGATGACAGGCTCCGGGTATGCCGAATGTGTCGTATTTTTTGGTATTACGTGCAGGAGGTTAGCACCCTATTTCGCTGCAGGCATGCCGCACTGCGGCAAATTACCCCCCGGTCAGACCAGGGCCTGCTCCATGAAACGGGCCAGGCACAGGTCCAGTTCAGTCACGCCACCGACATCATGGGTGCTCAAGCTCACCTCGACGCGGTTGTAGACGTTGCGCCATTCCGGGTGGTGATCCATCCGTTCGGCCATCAACGCCACCCGGCTCATCCAGCCAAAAGCGGCATTGAAGTCCGGGAAGCGGAAGGTCTTGAGAACCGCCTTCCCCCCGGGAGCGAGGCGCCAGCCGGGCAGCGCTTCCAGCGCACTGCGGCACTCGCGCTCATCCAGTTTCGGGACTGTCATGGGCAACGCTCCAGTTCACCGCAGGGAGAAATCCACCCGGCTCGGGCGGGCCCTGGATGAGCGGTCTTCATCGCCCTCCTTGGCCGTCACCAGGAAAACCCGGTCGGCGGGCACCTTGCCCTGCTCCAGAAGCCAGTTCTTGGCCACCTGAGCCCTCTGCTGGGCCAGCAGGCGCAGTTCGTCCTCCCCCACCCGGATATGGGCCAGGATCAGCTTTTCCATTTCCGGCGCCGGCAACTCCTTGGCCAAGCCCACCAGATTGCGGGGCTTGGGAAACTTCTCCTGCTTGTATACCCGGGCCAGCAGCCCGGGATACTCGGCCTCGGTGATCTGGATCCGTTCTTCCTCCGCGACGGTCTCCCCCCTTTTCACCCGGTCCTGGATCTTCAGGGCTTCCATCCTGCCCAGCAGCAGCGCCCGCTTGAGACCTTCCGGATCCCGCTCCGGATCCACCCGCCCGGCGATATCGAGCCTGAGGCCGCTCTTCTCGTTCAAGGCCCTGGCGATGGCGGCCAGCTTGGTCTCGGCGCCCTCGGGCAGGCGAGCAAAGCCCGGCTCGAAATCCAGCCACGCCAGCTCTTCGCTGTTGCCCCCCAGCAGGGAACCCAGCAGGGCAAAAGGTGAAGTGATGGCCTTGGCGATCAGATTGACGATGACCTTGACCACGATGCCCGCAACGCTGAACTGCGGATCGTCCAGGGAACCCCCAACGGGCAGATTGAGATCAATCTCGCCACGGCTGTTCTTGAGCAGGGAGACCGCCAGCAGCACGGGCAGCTTCAAGGCAGCCGGACTGTCCACCCGCTCCCCGAAGGTCAGCTGATCAAGGAAGACCTGATTGGTGGCAGTAAGCTTGCGATCCTCGATCCTGTAGTTGAGGTCGGCCGAAAGCTTGCCCTTCTCGATGCCGTATCCCACGTACTTGGCGGCATAGGTGGACACACCGGACAACTCGAAATCCTTGACCGAAGCGTGGATATCCAGGGCCTTGTCCTGACGGAAAGGATTGAGCCGGCCGGCCACCGTCACGGGCGCCGCGTTGTCCACGCGCCCGCGCAGATCGAGCTCGGCGATGGTTCCCGGATCGGTGGACAGGCCGGTGAGGCGCCCTCCCATGCCGGTCAGGTTGGCATCATAATTGGGGCGGATGAACCGGTCGCTATAGGCAATGTTGCCCCCCTGCAGGGTGATCCGCCTGATCAGGATCGGTGGCAGCGGCGCGGACGATACGGGTACAGCCGGCTGCGCCGTTGCTGCCGCAGGGGCCGCGCTGGCCTGGCCTTCGGCCACCGGGTGTTCCGGAGCCTCCCGGGCCGTGATCTCCCGGATATTGAGCCCGCCCTGGGCATCCAGGATCAGGCGGGTGTAGAAATCGCTCAGGGCGATCTCGTCGATGCTCACGGCCAGGGGTGACAGGCGGAGATCCATGCCGCTGAAATGCAGGGATTTCCATTTCAGAAAATCTGCCGCATTCAGCTTGTCCACCGAGGCGAAATTACCCACGCTGAGGCTGCCCTGGTAAGCGGCCTTGAGCCCGCCGCCCCTGGCGGCACCCGCCTGCGGAGGCGCGGCAAAGGCCAGCCGGCCGCGGGCGCTGACATGCCCCCGGGTGATGGCGATCTTCACCCGCTCGGTGACATAGGGCTGGAGCATGGCCAGATCTACCGCGCGGACATCCAGATCCAGCTTCCCCTCCAGCGGCGTCAGCCCCAGACTGCCCGCAACCCCGAAGCGGCCGCGCTTGTTGACAGCCGCCTGCAGGCTCACCTTGGCCTGACTGCCGCGGACGGTGGACAACCCCTCCACCTTGAGGGTCAGGGGGGTCACATCGAGCACCACGGCCGGCGCCAGGGTCTGGTCTTCCAGCCGCACCCCCCAGTCATCCAGGGCAATCCGCTTGACATTGACCTGCCAGTCCGGGCCTTCCTTGCCGG
This sequence comes from Zoogloea sp., assembly GCF_028693495.1. Lineage (GTDB taxonomy): Bacteria > Pseudomonadota > Gammaproteobacteria > Burkholderiales > Rhodocyclaceae > Zoogloea. The sequence goes on from NZ_JAQUVG010000039.1 coordinate 10,901, forward strand.
GCGGGGCATACCCCCTGACCGGGAGTGCCCCGCCCGCTGGCGCGCCTCCAGAGCGGGGTGCTGCCGCCCCAGGCGCAGCGGTCGGGATCAGTTTTTCGGCGTTGAAGTGACCGTCCTTGCCCCTCAGCAGGGACAGCCGGGTCGCCTTGCCGGCCAGTTCCCCGACGGACAGGGTGCGGGACCGGGTGTCGACGCTGGCATCACGCACCTCCAGCAGGCCCAGCTTGAGGAAGGGCGATTTTTCGTCGCGGATGCGCAGGACCAGATCCCGCAAGGCCAGGGAATCCGCCTGCAGGGTGACCCGTGGGGTCGGGGCGCCAGCGGCGAACGCATAGTCCAGGGCGCCCTCCAGCGTCCCCGAGAGCAGCTCTCCCTGCCCCAGGGCAGCGGCATAGTAGGGCCGGGGCCCGGTCAGGTCGACGCCCGCGAAATTCAGGGTTCCAGCCGCCGTCAAGGGGGCCAGGCCGAGGGTGCCGGTATGCTTGAAGGTCTCCCCGGCCGCTCCGGCGAAGCTGAGATCCAGCTCGGCCGGAGCCCCTCCCGCCAGGGAGAGGCCGCGCAGGGACACCCGGATATCCTGAATGGTCTTGTGGAACGGGCCGTCCGGCAGGTCATCGGAAAAACTCAAACGCCCCTCTTCCAGCCGGAACTCGCCCAGGGTCAGCGCAAACGGGCGGGCCTCGCTCGCCGGCGGGGACGGTGCAGGCGCCGCCGGAGCGGCAGGCAGCAGATCGAGCAGGCTGATCCGCCCATCGCGACTACGCCCCACGGCCAGCTCCGGCCGCTCCAGCCGGACCTGGCCCAGCACGAGCTCCCGGGCCATGGGGGCCAGGCGCTCGATCTCCACCTGAAGCCGGGCCCAGCGGACGGCCGGCTGGCCGTTCCGGTGCTGAAGCTCCAGATCAGCCAGGCCGACCCCACCCGTCACAACCACCTCCGGGCGGCCACCGGCCGGCTGGGCAAAGCTCAGGGTCAGCTCCGACGACATGCGGGCAGAGGGCAGGCGGAAGGTGTGCTCCCCAGGCAGATACGCCACGTAACGGGTCAGGTCAAAGTCGTCGAACTTCAGCTCCAGCACGGACTCCCGGGTGGCCGAAAAGGGCCTGGACTTGCCCAGGATCTCGAAGGGCGACTCATTCACCTTCATGGACAGCCGTGGTTCGACAAAGGTATCGATCTGGGCGGGGAGATTGGAAACAAAGGGAACGCCCAGCTCCAGATCGGTGATGGCGTGCTGCTTGCCTGCCGGACGGTCATCAAAGCGCACCTGACCCCGTTCGATCCGGATGTTGTGGATCGCAAAGTGACTCTTGGCCCCGTCATCGGGCCTGGCCATCAGTTCGTCGATCAGGTCGGACCAGTTGTAGCGCTGGCCTTCAAGGCGGACGAGCCGGACGAGAGGCTCCACCAGCCTCACCTCCTCGACCACCACGCCGCCACGCAAGAGGGACTCCAGCTGCACGTTGGCGTAGAGGGATGCAAAACCCAGAGCCGTCTCTCCGCCTTCCGGCTCCTGGATGCGCAGGCCGCGCACCTCCGCCGACAGGGCATACGGATTGATCGACAGCCCCTCGATGCTTACCGGGCGATGGAGGAGCTCGGTGAGCCGCTCCTCGGCGATCGACTTGATCACGGGTGGGGCCACCAGGAAACCCAGCACCCCGACCAGCGCCACGGCCGCCGCAGCCCCCAGGGCCCACCGCATGAAACGAGCGCCCTTGCGCGTATTCTGAGCCATTGTTGTTGTCCTTTTTATCTGCCCGTCGAGCACAGGCGGGCATTTCCGACTTCCGGAAGCCTAGCAGGGGAAAGGCCCACTGCAAATGACGAACTACACCCCGTTTGCCCTGGCGCCAGGGCGGGGCTATGCTGCGCGCCCCTGTCGTTCACCGCTCTGCCACCATGAGTCAGCTCCACCGCAACACCCGCTATGACGTGATCGTGCTTGGTGCCGGCGCCGCCGGCATGATGTGCGCGGCCCAGGCCGGCCAGCGGGGCCGGAAAGTACTGATCATCGACCATGCCAGCAAGCTGGCCGAAAAGATCCGCATCTCCGGCGGCGGGCGATGCAACTTCACCAACCTGGAGGTCGGCATCGGCAACTACCTGTCCCGCAACCCCCAGTTCTGCCGCTCGGCGCTGTCCCGCTACACCCCGGGGCACTTCATCGAGCTGGTCCAGCGCCACGGCATCGCCTGGCACGAGCGGGAGCACGGACAGCTGTTCTGCGATGACTCGGCCCAGGACATCATCGACATGCTGCGCCACGAATGTCAGGACGGTCAGGTGGACTGGGCCATGCCGTGCACCCTGAACGGCATCACTCCGGGCCCTGACGAGGTCTCCCGCTTTCACCTGGACACCAGCCACGGCCCCTTTTCCTGCACCCGCCTGGTGGTGGCCACCGGAGGGCTGTCCATCCCCAAGATCGGCGCCTCACCGCTGGGTTACCGCATCGCGGAGCAGTTCGGCCTGGCCATGGTAGCCCCCAGACCCGCCCTCGTTCCCCTGACCCTGCCGCCGGAAGAGCTGACCCTCTACAAGGAGCTCTCCGGCATGGCTTTCGATGCGCTCGCCGGATGCGGCAGCGGACAGTTCCGGGAGAACCTGCTGTTCACCCACCGGGGCTTGTCCGGACCGGTGATCCTGCAGGTCTCGTCCTACTGGCAGGCCCGGGAGTATGGGGATGAGGATGGCAGCGCGCAGATCACGGTCAATCTGTTTCCGGCAGAGAATGTCCGCGACTGGCTCGGGGAGCGGGCGCGCAGCAAGAGCCTGCTGCCCAACCTGCTCAGCGAACGCCTGCCCAGACGCTTCGCCCAGGCCTTCTGTGACCAGCGCGGCTGGAGCAGGCCCACCAACCAGTTCAACCAGAAGGAGCTGGATGCGATTGCGGGCGCCCTCGCGGGCTGGCAGATCAGCCCCAACGGCACCCTGGGCTATGCCAAGGCCGAGGTCACCCTCGGCGGCGTGGACACCCGGGCGCTATCCTCCAGGACCATGGAGGCAAACAAGGTGCCCGGGCTCCATTTCGTCGGCGAGGTCATGGACGTGACCGGCCACCTGGGCGGCTACAACTTCCAGTGGGCATGGGCCTCCGGCCATGCGGCCGGGCAGGCTGTGTAAACCCACAGAGGCCCGCACAAGGCGGGCCTCTTCATCTGGGCGGAGCCCAGTAATTACTTGGCCGCGGCAGCCAGGCCGTTGAGGATTTCCTGACGGGCGTCCTCGACGGTGCCCCAGCCCAGGACCTTGACCCACTTGCCGGGCTCGAGATCCTTGTAGTGCTCGAAGAAGTGCACGGTCTGCTTCATCAGCAGCTCCGGCAGGTCATCGGTGGTCTGGACCTTGTCGTACAGGGGGGTCAGCTTGGAAACAGGCACGGCCACGACCTTCGCATCCACGCCGCCGTCGTCTTCCATCTTGAGCACGCCCACCGGACGGCAGCGGATCACCACGCCCGGCTGCAGCGGGAACGGAGTCACGACCAGCACGTCCACCGGGTCACCGTCGCCGGCGATGGTGTGGGGCACATAGCCGTAGTTGAGCGGATAGCGCATGGACGTACCCATGAAACGGTCAACGAAAACCGCGCCGGAATCCTTGTCCACCTCGAACTTGATCGGATCGCCCTGGGCGGAAATCTCGATGATCACGTTGATGTCGTTCGGCACGTCCTTGCCAGCCTTGACCTGATCGAAACCCATATCACTACCTCCCGTTATTAGATGTAAGACAGCTGCCCATTATAAGTGAGCCGTGGGACTATCGGATAAACCCTTGTCACCGAAAAGGGCTCATGCGGCATCGAATCCACAGTCCTCCACCACCGTGCGCAGGGCATTGGCACTCACCCGCGCCGGATCGTAGCTCACCCTGGCCTCTCCCTCCTCAAGGGACACCTGGACGCTGCCGACCCCCGGCGTACCCGACAGGGCACCGCTCAGGTTCTTCACACACCCCTGGCAGCTCATGCCAGCCACCTTGATCACCACCTCTTCCATCGTCGATCCTTTCCGTCGTCAGTCGGCACCCGGTTTCCAGCGTCGCAGCAACAGGGAGTTGCTGACCACCGACACCGAGCTCATGGCCATTGCAGCACCGGCAATGACCGGGTTGAGCAGCCCCAGGGCCGCTGCAGGAATCCCCAGAATGTTGTAGATGAAGGCAAAGAACAGGTTATGACGGATCTTGCCCAGGGTCGCCCGGGACAGGTCGATGGCATCCGCCACGCTGCCCAGGTCGTTGCGCACCAGGGTCAGGTCGGCGGCCTCGATGGCCACGTCGGACCCCGCCCCGATCGCGAAGGATACATCCGCCGCCGCCAGGGCCGGCGCGTCATTGATGCCATCTCCCACCATCGCCACCCGCCCCCCGGCCTTGAGGGCCTCCACGGCAGCCGCCTTGTCAGCGGGCATGACCCGGGCCCGGAACTCGGCGATACCCGCCTCTGCAGCAATCTTCGCCGCCACGGCGGGATGGTCCCCGGTCAGCATCACCACCCGTACGCCCATGGCCTGCAGGCGTACCACCGCAGCCTTTGACGTGGACCGCAGGGGATCGGCCAGACCGAGCACACCCCACACCGCGCCATCCACCGCCACCGCAACGGGGGTCAGGGCCTCGGCCAGCAGGGGATCGATCAGTTCCGCCGGCAGCGGCATGCCCTGCTCCGCCAGGAAGTCCGGGGACCCCACCCAGACCCGACGCCCCCCCACCTGACCCTCGATCCCTTTCCCGGGCAGGGCGGTCGAACCCTCGGGGATGGACGGCTCCCGCCCGGCGCTGCGGGCCGCCGCCACCACGGCGTCGGCCAGGGGATGATGGCTGGCCCGCTCCAGGCTGGCGGCCAGGTACAGGAGTTCATCCCGGGACACCCCGGGCACCCCGTGCACCGCCAGCACCGCCGGCCGACCCTCGGTCAGGGTGCCGGTCTTGTCTACCACCAGGATCTGGATCTTCTCGGCCAGCTCGAGGGCTTCTGCGTTCCTGACCAGGATGCCGGCCCGGGCGCCCTGCCCGGTCCCCACCATCACCGCCGTCGGGGTCGCCAGTCCCAGGGCGCAGGGACAGGCAATCACCAGCACCGCCACCCCGTTGACCAGAGCGGGGGCCAGCGCTCCACCGATCCACCACCAGGCCCCAAAGGCAAGCACGGCGAGCAGCACCACCGCCGGCACGAAGATCGCTGCAATCCGGTCAGCCAGCCGCTGGACCGCCGGCTTGCCCCCCTGGGCCTGCTCCACCATGCGCACGATGCCCGCCAGCAGGGTCTCCGCTCCCACACCCGTGGCCCGGCAGCGCAGCAGCCCATCCCCATTGACCGTGGCCGCGAAGACCTTATCACCGGCCGCCTTGGCCACCGCCACACTCTCACCCGTCAGCATCGCCTCGTTGAGGCTGGAGGAGCCATCCATGACTTCGCCATCCACCGGAACTGCATCGCCCGGCCTCAGCACGAAGACCATCCCGGCGCGTACCTGCTCCACCGGCACCTCCACCAGCTGGCCATCCCGCTCGATGCGGGCGCTCGGAGGCTGCAGGCGCAGCAGGGCCTCGATCGCTGCCGAGGTGCGGGCCCTGGCCCGGGCCTCCAGCAGCTTGCCCAGCAGCACCAGAGTGATGATGCTCGCCGAGGCCTCGAAATAGACATGGAGGTCGTGACGCTCCAGCACCACCACCACCAGGCTGAACAGGTAGGCAACGCCCGTCCCCAGGGCCACCAGCACATCCATGTTGGCACCGCCTCCCCGCAGGGAAGCCCAGGCTCCCTGGAAGAAACGCCAGCCAATCCAGAACTGGACCGGCGTCGCCAACAGCCACTGCAGCCAGCGGGGCAGCAGGTCCTCGTGGTGAGCACCGGCCAGGTCTCCGGACAGCATCCCTCCCATCTGGACCAGGAAGGGCAGGCTGAGCAGGGCCGACAGCCCGAAAAGACGTCGTTCGCGGCGGAACTCGTCCAGCTTGCGGGCTTTTTCCGCATCCCGGTCGCGGGACTGGCGCGGACGGGCAACAAACCCGGCCCGGGCCACCGCCGCCACCAGATCGGCAGGCGCGACCTGCCCCGGGATGTAGCGCACCCGGGCGGTCTCAGCCGCGAAATTCACGCTGGCCTCCACGCCCGGGTGGCGATTCAGCACCTTCTCGACCCGGGCCGCGCAGGCGGCACACGTCATGCCTTCCAGCCCCAGCTCGAGGACCTGGGGAGCCACGTCGAAGCCCGCCTTGCGCACTGCCGCAAGCAGGTCGGCAGCCGGGGCGCCCCCCTCCTCCACCTGAATCAGGGCCTTGCCGGTGGCGAAGTTCACCGTTGCCCGGACCCCGGGCTGGCGATTCAGCACCTTCTCCAGCCGCGCCGCGCAGGCGGCGCAGGTCATGCCGGTGATCGGCAGGTCGTGACGGATCAGCTCAGCCACGACAACGCCCGGAGCAAAGGACAGCGCTCAGAAGTGGCACACCACCCCATCCCACAGGGCTGCCCCCAGGGTCGGCGCATTGACCAGTCCGAACACCCCGAAAGCCATCACCACCAGCCCGGAGCCCAGACGGACCGCCCGCTTCCGGACCACATCCCGGAGACGCTTGAGCAGCATGCCTGCCAGCAGCAGGTTGGGCAGCGTTCCCAGGCCGAAGGACAGCAGCAGCAGCCCGCCCCGCTCTGCCGAGCCGGTCACCAGCGCCGTAGCCAGCACGCTATACACCAGGCCGCAGGGCAGAAACCCCCACAGGACGCCCAGCGGCAGGGCCTGAGCCACCGTGCGGGCCGGGATGAAGCGCCGGGCGTGAGGCTGAATGCGGGCCCACAGGCGATGGCCGAGCTTTTCCACGCCGGCCAGCGCCCGGGTGAATCCGGTGAGATACAGTCCCAGGGCCACCAGCATCAGGTTGGCCACCACATACAGACCCATCTGGATCGGCAGCAGGTCGTTGAACAGCATGCCCACCGTGCCGATGGCGCCCATCGCCGCACCGGCTGCGGTGTAGCTGGCAATCCGGCCGAAGTTGTAGGCCAGATGCAGGGGCCATTCCCGGCGCGCCTCACCGGGCATGTGGACGGTCTGTACGGTCAGGGCGCTGACAATGCCGCCACACATCCCGACACAGTGGGTACCGCCGAGAAGGCCGATCAGGAAGACTGCAAGGTAGCCGGTTTCGGGCATGGAACGGAACCAGGAAAGGCAGAGGCCCCGCGGAACGGCGCGGGGCATGGAACAGCCGCAGGATCGGGATTCTAGACCGGCTGCCGCCCGCCGGGGGAGTCAGATCACCTTCGAGTAACGGGTACGTTCCCGGTCGGCCCGCAGATACCGGTCGAACACCATGGCAATCGCGCGCACCAGCATCCGCCCCGGCGGCAGCACGGAAATCCACTGATCATCGATCTTCAGCAGGCCGCTCCTCTCCATCTCGCGCAGATCGTCGAGCTCGTCAGCAAAGTAGCGCTCGAACTCGATCAGGTGAGCGATTTCGATGGATTCGATGGACAACTCGAAGTGACACATCAGGGCCTGAATGACCGCCCGGCGGAGCAGGTCATCGGGCGTGAGCTCGATACCCCGCAGCACCGGCAGACGGCCGGTATCGATGATGTCGTAGTACTCGTCGAGGGTCTTGACGTTCTGGGCATAGGTGGGGCCGACCTTGCCGATGGCCGACACGCCGAAGGCCAGCAGGTCGCACTCGGCATGGGTGGAATACCCCTGAAAGTTGCGATGCAGACGCCCCTGGCGCTGGGCCACGGTGAGCTCGTCGGTGGGCTTGGCGAAGTGATCCATCCCGATATAGACATAGCCCGCCTCGGTCAGCCGGCGGATGGCCAGCTGGAGGATCTGCATCTTGGCCTCCGCCGAGGGCAGCTGGGCATCGTTGATGCGTCGCTGGGGCTTGAACAGGCTGGGCAGATGGGCGTAGTTGTAGATGGAGAGGCGATCCGGCGACAGGGACAGGACCTGCTCCAGGGTACGGTTGAAGCTGATCACGTTTTGCCTGGGCAGGCCGTAGATCAGGTCCACGCTGACCGACTTGAAACCATTGGCCCGGGCAGCCTCGATCACCAGCCGGGTTTCGTCTTCACTCTGGACCCGGTTGACCGCCTGCTGGACCTCGGGGTTGAAATCCTGAACACCGACGCTCATCCGGTTGAAGCCCAGCTCGCCCAGCAGGGCCACGGTGGGCTCATCCACCTTGCGGGGATCCACCTCGATGGAGAACTCCCCGTCCGGCACCAGGGTGAAGTGCTTCCGGACAATCCCCATCAACTGGCGCAGTTCATCATGAGAAAGGAAGGTGGGGGTACCGCCCCCCAGGTGCAGCTGCAGGACTTCGCGTCCCCCCGTCAGCCGGGCGGCCTGCATGTCCACTTCCTGCTCGAGATACTTCAGGTATTTGGCCGAACGGCCATGATCCTTGGTGATGATCTTGTTGCAGGCACAGTAATAGCAGATCGTATTGCAGAAAGGGATGTGGAAGTATAATGAAAGCGGCTTTCCGATCCCACCGATGGTACGCTTGCCCAGCCACGCCCCGAGGGCTTCGGAATTGAAGGCCTCGACGAACCGGTCAGCAGTGGGGTACGACGTGTAACGGGGACCGTTCACGTCGAACTTGCGAACGAGCTCCGGGTCGAAGATCAGGTTTTTTTGATTGGTGTTCATGGTGCATTTCGGTTGGCCACACGGAACATTCGCAGAATCGTCCGGAAATCGTATTGATGTGGATCAAAGGGCCCCCAAGGTTGTTAAAACCCTAAAGATCAGGTGATTACACGTGCAGATGAAATCGGTAATGCCGGTCACGGCGGTGGAAGTTAAAACGGCCTGCTCCCAGTGCAACCTGCGGGAATTGTGCCTCCCCTTCGGACTCGATCCGGCAGAAGTGGACCAGCTCGACGAAATGGTCGGCAGCCGCCGCAAGGTCAAGCGCCAGCAGCACCTCTATCGCTCCGGCGATCCCTTCGAGGCCATCTACGCGATCCGTGCCGGCTCCTTCAAGACCGACGTGATCCTCGAGGACGGCCGGGACCAGGTGACCGGCTTCCAGATGACCGGTGAGGTGCTGGGCCTGGACGGCATCAGCACCGAAAACCATTCATGCAACGCCATCGCCCTCGAAGACAGCGAAGTCTGCGTGATTCCCTTCGGGCGCCTGGAAGAGCTGTCCCGCCAGGTGGAAGGCCTGCAGCACCAGTTCCACAAGATCATGAGCCGCGAGATCGTCCGCGATCATGGGGTGATGATGCTGCTTGGCTCCATGCGGGCCGAAGAGCGGCTGGCCGCCTTCCTGCTCAACATGTCCCAGCGCTTCACCGCCCGGGGCTTTTCCGCTTCCGAATTCCACCTGCGGATGACCCGGGACGAGATCGGCTCCTACCTGGGCCTCAAGCTCGAGACCGTCTCCCGGGCCTTCTCCCGCTTCCAGGAAGAAGGCCTGGTGGCCGTGCAGCAGAAACACATCCGCATCCTAGACACCCCGGGCCTCAAGCGCCTGCTCAATCACCACGCAGGCTGAACCCTCAGGCCAGCACGGCGATCCAGCCGAGCGGGTTCTTGCTGAGTGCAACCGACACGATGTAGGCGAATACGGCCAGGGCCCCAGCAAAGGCCGCGGTCCGCACCGCCACGGGTCGCTGCGGCCTGAGCGCGACCATGCCCAGGCCAATGTAGGCCAGCAGCCCCAGGACCTTGGCTGTCAGCCACCCATGGATGAAGGGAGCCTGCCCCGACAGCCAGGCCAGCGCAAGGGCACTGCCCAGCAAGCATGAGTCCACGACGTGAGGGAGAACCCGGGTCAGAGGCGCCCGCAGGCGGGGCGACCCGCTCAGGGACCACCCGCCCCGCAGCACAAAGCCGGCACCGCTCAGCACGACGCAGATGATGTGAAAATGCTTGAGTGCCAGATACATGCAAGTCACCTCCAAATCCAGTCCCCGCGGCAACCCTCACGGTTCCCCCCGGGCCCTGCCGAAACCAGGCCCCGCACGTCAGCCGCGCAGGACCCCGACTTCCAGCGCGGAGAACCAGTGGATGAAGCGCTGCACATCGGCCCCCTGATAGATCGCCCCGTGCTGGGGCACCATCATGTCGATCTCGAGCCGGGAGACCCGCTCGCACCAGTCCCGCTTGGCCCGGTCGGACCCCATCCAGCGCTTGTGAAAGCCTTCCGCGTGGCGGATGTGACGGGAAAAATCCTGCACGTACAGATCGTTGTGATCCGCCGGCAACAGGGCTGCACCCACGTCGCCGGAAAACAGGATCTTGGCCTTGGGGTCGTAAAGGTTGAAGTTGCCCGAGGAGTGCAGGTAGTGCGCGGGAATCGCCTGAAGCTCCAGCCCGCCCACCCGGATCGTCATGCCCGGATCGGGAATCGGCACGAAGGTGGATTCATCACCGCCGAAATGGGGCAGGAAGGTCTGCCACAGGGTGCTGATGTAGCACTTCAGGTCCGGCTTGAACTCCAGCCACAGGGCCAGCGACGAGATGATGTCCGGATCCTGGTGGGAGGCGAAGATGCCGGACAGCCGGGTCGGATCGCATTCGGAGGAGAGGGCCGAGAAGACCGACGGAAATATCTCGATGCCGCCCGGATCACATAGCAGGGCATCCTCCCCGCTCATGACCAGATATTCGTTGGTATCCACGATGAACCCCGGCTTGCCCGGATCCCGGGCAATGGCGAGCCAGCGGTGGTCTTCGTTCTGATAAATGCAATGGGCCTGCTTCATGGGTCATCAATCCTTTACAAGGCGTTCCTTGCCAAGCACTTCGAGGGATCGCTTGATCTGCGCGATCACCTCGGCGAAATCCGTCGAGACCTGCATCAGGGCCGGACTGAATCCACCCCCGTAGGCCGCCTCGATCTTGGCCGAGCGGGCCAGCACACCGCCCAGCTCGACCAGTTGCTGGGTCTCCTCCACCGCGGCCCGCAGCTTCTTGTCGAGGGCCCGCAACCGGGCCTGCTGCTGGGCCAGGCGGGCAAGCCCCCGGCGGTGGACGTCCCGCACACCCTTCACCTGATCCCCGCTGAGGCGGATGGCCTCGGCAAGGATCGCGGCATTGCGCTGGTGCTGGACGACTCCGGTCACGCTGCCGACGGAGCCGGAGGTCATCTCACGCAGGGCCGCCATGTGGCGGGTCAGATCCTGGGCAAAACGGCGCAGCTCGTTGGACAGCACACCAAAGCCAAGCGCGGCATTACCCGCCCGCTTGGCGAGGAAGATCGCGTTGAGGGCCATCAGGTTGATGCGGAAGGCCGTGGCGACGATCGCCTTGATTTCTTCATTGACCCGCACGATGCGGGCCAGCTCACCGGAATGAGACTGGGCAAGGTGCTTTCTCGGTTCGGGCGCATTCATGCTGGGCTCGTGGCGGACAGGACCGCAGGTGGGTGCTCGTCGATGGGCGGCGACGGGGCAATCTCCCCATGGGAGATCAGCCCCGCCGTTGTGGGGGGATTAACGGCGGGGGCGGATCAAGCTTGAGCCCCTCCCGCCGCTCACGGTCAGCCAGGCGTCGCAGGGGAGCCGGCTGGGCGGGACGGCGGCATCAGGAAATCCCGCGGGCGCGTCCGCAGGCGCAGCCACAGCCGGCGCCGCAGCTCCTTGAGATCGGACCGCGGCAGATCGTAGGCACGTACGGCGGTCAGCAGGGACAAGGCAAAACTGACCCCCAGGTTGAGCACGAACATCACCGCCACCCCCAGCAGCGCCAGCCCCAGCAGGCCGGAACCCAGCCACTGGACCTCCAGGGATGAGGTGGCCAGGCTGAGGATCCCCGAGTTGAGGGTCACATGGCGCACGTCCAGGGGCAGGCCGAAGAACGTGCCCAGCACGGGGGTCATGCCCAGCATCAGCCCCAGGGAGATGTTGGTGGCCCAGCCCGACATGTTGCGGGACACCACCCCCGCCAGACGGATCATCCTGAGGCGCCCGAAGCGGTTGCCCAGACGGTGCTCGGCAATGGCCTGGGGCAGGCGGTGGTACACCGCCCAGTTATCCACCCAGCCGCCGATCAGCGCCGCCAGATACAGGATGCAGCCGGTCAGGGCCGCATAGAAAACCGTGCCGCTATCCACCGGACTGAGGGCGCGGAACACATACGTGGCCTCCGCCTGGCTCAGGAAGGAATGGCCGGTGAGCCAGGTCCACACCGCATCGAAGGCATAGGCACCGGTGGCCACCACCACCACGTTGGCAATGGTTGCGGCCAGCTGGGAATGGCAGATGGCCGCGGCCGAATCGACGATCACATCGAGGCGCTCGTTACCCTTGCGGTCACGGATGATTGCGGCAAAGGCCGCCGCCGTCATCGCCGGCTGCTTGGTGGCCAGGATCAGGCCCAGGGCCTGCAGCAACAGGAAACTCACCGCATAGTTGATGCCCGACCCCAGCCCTTCGAGGAACAGGGCCAGGCCCGCCCCGGCAATCGCCATCTTCATGGCGGCCGTACCGACGGTGAGCAAGCCCCCGCCGGCCGCGGCGATCCAGATGTGGCGGTAATCCGCCGGAGTTTCGGCAATGTAGTGCTCGCCGGTCTTGCCCGCCCGATCCACGATGCGCCGCTGCAGGCGCTGCAGGTTGCTGCGCACGAGATGGCGCACGCTGGTGCTCTGGTGGGCGGCATGGGCCAGTTGCTGCAGCAGCAGCAGGGCCGGACCCGGCGTCTCCCGCCCCGCCAGCATCACCGCCACGATGGTCTCCAGCCGGCTCAGGCAGCGATCCAGCACGTCCAGCCCATATACGATATCCACGCTGATGCCCTCGGACTCCAGGCGGGTGGAGATCAGCTGCAGCGCCTCCCGGCAGGCCCGCACATCCATTTCCCAGGCCTCCTGCAGGGGACTGGACAGGCGGCCCTGCTCCCAGGCGCAGACCAGATTCTCTCCGCTGTCGGCCAGCCGCTTGAAGGGAGAACGAGAGACCGCCCCCGACTGGCTGCGGGCCCGCAGCTTCTGGGACAGGCCCTGCCCCTGGACCCGGGCCAGGAGCAGGCGGAAACCATCGGCGATGGCCCGCTCCAGGGCCGCCGTCATGGCCGGCTCATCCGCCGGAAAAAGGATATCCACCGCACGCTGCAGGGTGGACGGCTGCAGACCGCGCACCATGGTCAGATCCCGCTGCCGCTCATAGCTGCGTGACATGAGGTGGGCAAGGTCATGGTCGTCCCGAGGGGATGGAATCAGCTTGGCGGTGAAGCGGTCCCCGAACTCGGACAGGAAGCCCCGATCCCCTGGAATGCCGATCTCACCGAACAGGTTGGCCCCTTCGGTCTCGTCGAGGATGCCCCGCAGGGTGTTCCGCACCGCCAGGGCCACGTCCGGATTGTCGGCCAGCACATCCATCAGCACCGCAAAGCGCTGGGTGGCCGAGCCATGGACATCCGCCGAATCGATATACACGTCGCCCCACAAGGCACCGGCGGACAGCCAGGCACTGATCGCCCGCCATGCATCGAGGCGGTCAGGCAGATCCTCGGCGAGGATGAACTGATGAAGACGCTCGGCCAGCCGGCCCAGCTCCCGGGACCTCCGCCGCTGCTCGGGAAGCACCCCGTAAATCCGCTCCAGGAGGAGCTCGGGAGAAAATCTGGAAGTATTTTGCATAGTGATTTGTGACCTGCTCAAAACTCGCCGGTTCAGTCTCGCCGGCCATTGCACCCGCGACCCGGGTTACCATCCTGCCCCATGCTGCCTATTCTTTACCAGGATGAACACCTGGTCGCCATTCACAAACCGTCCGGCCTCCTGGTCCACCGCAGCGAGCTGGACCGCCATGAGACCCGCTTTGCGGTACAGCTGCTGCGTGACCAGATCGGCCGCCATGTGTATCCGGCCCACCGTCTCGACCGGGGGACCTCCGGCATCCTGCTGTTCGCCCTCGACCGGGCCACGGCCCGGGCACTGGGTGGCCAGTTTGAACGCCAGGAGGTGGCCAAGACCTATCTGGCCGTGGTCCGCGGTCACCCGCCCGAAGCCGGACGGATCGACCACGCCCTCAGCCGCCACCGGGACGCCGCGGAATTCACCGGGGAGGCCAGCTCGGAGCAGGCCCAGCCCGCACTCACCGACTTCCGCCGGCTCGTCACCTGCGAACTGCCCCATCAGGTGGACCGTTACCCCACCAGCCGCTACGCCCTGGTGGAACTGACCCCCCACACGGGCCGCCGTCACCAGCTGCGGCGCCACCTGAAGCACATCGCCCACCCCATCATCGGCGACGCCACCTTCGGCAAGGGACGTCACAACCGGCTCTTCCAGCAGCTGTTTGAGTGCCACAGAATGCTGCTGGCCTGCGTCCGGATGGGCATCGTACATCCCCACCAGGGGCAGCCGCTGATCCTGCAGGCCCCGCTGGAGGGCGAATTCCTCGCCGTACTGGAGAGCCTCGGCTGGCGGGACGCCTGGACCCGCCCGGACCACCACCCCAGCCCTGGGGTCCTGCCGGCGGGATCCTCCCGCCCATGAAGCGGCCGCCGGCCGCCTGAAAAGGGTCCGTGCCTTTGACATGTAACATTACAAGGTTAACATTGCGGGTCCTTTGCGCCGCCGACCGATGACCGCCTTTCACCGTTTCGACCCCCGCCAGCTGCCCTGGCAGCCTGCCGCCCGCCTGGGGCCGGCCCTGGCCTGGGGGCTTGCCCTCGGCGCGAGCGCCTGGGTCGCCGCCGACCTGTTCTGGCGCTTCAATGCCCCGCCCCCGCCCGCCCTGCCGGTCAGCAGCCAGGCCGACCCCCTGCAGGCAGCCCAGGCGGTTGCCGGCCGGCACCTGATGGGCCGGGACCATGCAGCCCCCCCGGGCACGAACCCGGTGGCCCCCGCCCCGGGCCGTTTTGCCGCTCACGCCACGGTCACCGGCGGCGACGGGCGGCCCGGCTGGGCCGTGCTCTCGGTGGACGACGGTCCCCAGGAAGGCATCGTGGAAGGTCAGGCCATCCGCCCGGGGATCACCTTGACCCGGGTTGGAGCCGACACCATCGAGATCAGCATCGGCGGGGTCCGTCAGAGCGTCCGGCTCACCGAGCGCCCCCTGCCCGAAGACCCGTCACCCGCCGAGCGCCCCCAGCCGCCATCGCGGCCCCCGGCCGCCCTGGCCCTGCCCGACGCCGCCCCTAACGATACGCCCGACTCCGGCCCCCGCTCCATCCCGGCCGGCTTCCCGGCCCAAACCCCCAGCCCCCAATGAAACCAGTCCGTTGCCGCCCCGGGTTTGCCCGCCGGCTCATTGCCGCCTGCCTGTCTGCCACCCTCGCCCTGCCCCTCATGCTCCCCGTGGGGCCCGCCCTGGCCAGCACTGCGGCGCCCCAGGGCGATCCGGTCTCCCTCAATTTCGTGAATGCCGAGATCGGAGCCGTGATTCAGGCGGTTTCCAGGATTTCCGGGCGCAACTTCGTGGTGGACCCCCGGGTCAAGGGCACGATCAACATCGTCACCGCCAGTCCGGTCCCCCGCGCCCTCACCTACTCCATCCTGCTGTCGGCCCTGCGCCTGCAGGGCTACGCGGCGATCGAAGGCCAGGGCGTGACCAAGGTGCTCCCCGAGGTGGACGCCAAGCTTCACGGGGTCCCGGTGGGCAAGGCCCGGGGAGCGGGAGGAGGCGATCGGCTGACCACCCAGATCTTCAACCTCAAGCATGAATCCGCCGCCCAGCTGGTCCCGGTGATCCGCCCGCTGGTTTCACCGAACAACACCGTGGCCGCCTTCCCGGGCAAGAATGCCCTGGTGGTCACCGACTACGCCGAAAACATCGGCCGCATAGCCCAGATCATCGACTCCATCGATGTCCCCCAGGGGGACATGCGCATCATTCCCCTGGAGCATGCCTCGGCCATCGACCTGGCCCAGACGGTGACCCGGCTGCTCAACGACGGCCTGACCGGCACGATGGGGGCCTCCGTGCAACCCAACCTGGGCAGCACCACCGGCGGCGACATCAGCCAGCGTATCTCGGTGATCGGCGATCCCCGCACCAACAGCCTGCTGGTCCGCTCCGACAACCCCTCCAAGCTCAACGCCGTCCGCCAGCTGGTGGCCAGCCTGGACCGTCCTGGCGCGGCGGGCAACATCCGGGTGGTCTATCTCAGGAACGCCGAAGCGGTGAAGGTGGCCCAGACCCTGCGCGCCGTCCTGTCCGGCGAAAGCGGCAACCTCAACAGCCCCGGCAGCACCCCGGGCAGCACCACGCCCGTCAACAGCGGCAGCATGGGCAACACCGGCACCACCGGCATGGGCAGCACGCCCTCCTTCGGCAGCACGACCACCCCCACCGGCGGCGCCACCGGCAACGGCATCGTCCAGGCCGACCCGATGACCAACTCGCTGATCATCACGGCCCCGGACGCCATCTACAACAACCTGCGCAAGGTCATCGACCAGCTCGACAAGCGCCGCGCCCAGGTCTATGTGGAAGCCCTCATCACCGAGGTCAGCACCGAGCGGGCCACCGAGATCGGCATCCAGTGGCAGGCCGGCAAGGTCGGTTCCACCGGCGTGTATGGAGGCACCAGCTTCAACCCGTCCAGCAGCGGCTCCAACCTGCTCACCCTGGCCACCGCCCTCGGCTCGGGCGCCGTCACCCCTCCCGGCAACGGCCTCAACCTGATCCTGGGCAGCGGCACGGTCAGTGTCGGCGGCAAGGAAATCGCCAACCTCAACATGCTGGCGCGCTTCCTGGAAACCGACTCCAAGGCCAACATCCTGTCCACGCCCAACCTGGTGACCCTGGACAACGAGGAAGCCAAGATCGTCGTCGGCCGCAACGTCCCCTTCGTGACCGGCTCCTACGCCACCACCGGCAGCACCGCCACCACCAACCCGTTCACCACCGTGGAGCGCAAGGACGTGGGCCTGACCCTCAAGGTCAAACCCCAGATTTCCGAAGGCGGTGTCGTCCGCCTGCAGATCTACCAGGAAGCCTCGGCGGTGGATGCCACCACCCTGCTCAACCCCACCGGGCCAACCACCACCAAGCGCTCCATCGAATCCACCGTGCTGGTGGACGACGGCGCCATGATCGCCCTCGGCGGCCTGGTGGAAGACACCTACAGCGGCGGCCAGGAGAAGGTGCCCCTGCTGGGCGACCTGCCCTACCTGGGCCAGTTCTTCCGCTACGACACCCGCAAGCGCGGCAAGACCAACCTGATCGTCTTCCTGCGCCCGGTGATCCTGCGGGACGCCGCCAGCATCGACGGCATCTCCGCCGACCGCTACAGCTACATCATCGGCCAGCAGCGCGCCAACGACCGGGCCGAAGCCCTGATGCGCGGCGAAGCCAGTCCGCCCGAGCTGCCCCCGCCGGGCAGCCCGCCGCCGGCCGTCCCCTACACCCGCCCGCGCACGCCGGACGCCCCCCCCGGGGCCACTGGCGACCTGACGGCCCCCAGCGCCCCCACCGCGGCCCCATGAGCGCCCCCGCCCTGCCCTACGCCTTCGCCAAGGCCCACGGCATCCTGGTGGCTGCCCGGGGGGCAGAGCACGTCGAGCTGATCCTGCGGGAAGGCGCCGACCTGAGCGCGCTGGCCGAAGTGCGGCGCAGCCTCGGCCAGCCGGTCCGGATCGAGCACCTGGGGCGGGCCGCCTTCGAGGCCCGTCTGGCCGAAACCTACGCCGGCACGGAAGACAACGCCGCCGAAGTGGTCGCCGACGTGGGCCAGGAAGTGGACCTGAGCCAGTTGATGACCGAACTGCCGGCGGTGGAAGATCTCCTTGATACCCAGGACGACGCCCCCATCATCCGGATGATCAACGCCCTGCTCACCCAGGCCGTGCGTCAGGCGGCCAGCGACATCCACATCGAACCCTACGAGCGCCACTCGGTGGTGCGCTTCCGCCGCGATGGGGTGCTGGTGGATGTGGCCGAGCCCCCCCGCGCCCTGCACGCGGCGAGGGCCTCGCGGAGTAAGATCATGGCCAGCCTGGACATCGCCGAGAAACGCCTGCCC
>NZ_JAQUVG010000040.1 GCF_028693495.1 Zoogloea sp.
GGATTCGAAGCCGGCGCCCCAGTCGGGCGGCGGACGGAGACCGCCGCCAGGACCGCCCTGGGCGCTTTGCTGGCGTCCCAGGTCGTCGTAGGCGGCGCGTTTTTCCGCGTCACCGAATACCGCAAGGGTTTGACCCTGGATGAGGCGCGCCGGCTGATCGCCGAGGAGGCGCTGGCGGCGCCTGAACTGCAGCAGTTCTCGGATTTCATCGCCGAGTCCGGGCGTGGCATCGTCCGTTAAGCGATGGGCTTGCGTATCGCCATGGTGGCCGGCGAGGCCTCCAGCGACCTCCTCGCGAGCCACCTGATCAAGGCGCTCCAGCGCCATCTCCCGGATGCCGAGTTCTATGGCATCGGCGGCCCCAAGATGCAGGCTGTGGGGTTCAAGGCCCTCTGGCCCGCTGAAAAGCTGGCGGTTCATGGGTACGTGGATGCCCTCAGGCATTACCGGGAGCTGTCCGGCATCCGCCGTGACCTGCTCAGGCGGCTGCTGGCAGACCGGCCAGCGGCATTCATCGGTGTGGACGCACCGGATTTCAGCCTGTGGCTGGAACGTCGTCTCAAGGACAGGGGCATTCCGGCGATTCATTTCGTCAGCCCGTCGATCTGGGCCTGGCGGAAGGGCAGGGTGAAGGGAATTGCCCGCTCGGTGAGTCACATGCTGTGCCTCTTTCCGTTTGAGCCGGCCCTGTATCAGGCCGCGGGCGTCCCGGTGAGCTATGTCGGTCATCCTCTGGCGGATGTCTTCCCGCTTGAGCCCGATCGTCTGGCAGCACGGGAGATGCTGCAGTTGCCGGTCGACAAGCCGGTCTTCGCCTTTCTGCCGGGCAGCCGCCAGTCGGAAGTGCGTAATCTGGCCGATACCTACATTGCGACGGCGGCCCTTCTCCATGAGCGTCATCCGGAGGCGCGCTTCCTGGTGCCCCTGGCGACCCGCGAAACCCGTCTCCTGTTCGAAGAGGCCCTGCGGCGCCATGTCCATACCCACCTCCCCATCCGCATCCTGTTTGGCCATGCGGTGGATGCGATGATCGCTGCCGACGTGGTGCTGGTCGCCAGTGGTACGGCGACCCTGGAAGCGGCCCTGCTCAAGCGACCGATGGTGATCACCTACAAGATCGGCAAGTGGTCTTACCGGCTGATGAAACGGATGGCCTATCTGCCCTGGGTCGGACTGCCCAACGTGCTGGCGAACCGGGAGGTGGTCCCGGAGATCCTGCAGGATGCCGCGACGCCCCAGGCACTGGCGGATGCCCTCGACGGCTGGCTCACGGATGGGGAACGGGTCGCCGCGCTGACCCGGACCTTTACCGAAATGCATCATGTCCTGCGCCAGGATACGGCGGCCAAGGCGGCAGCGGCCATCCTGCCATGCCTGGGGAGCCGCTGTTCATGAGCCTGGTGTGTGGTGTGGATGAGGCGGGGCGGGGCCCTCTGTGTGGACCGGTGGTGGCTGCGGCGGTCATCCTTGATCCGGCCCGTCCGATCACCGGGCTGGCGGATTCCAAAAAGCTGTCGGAGAAACGGCGTCTCCAGCTGGCCGCCGAGATCCGCGAGAAGGCCCTGGCCTGGTGTGTGGCGGAAGCCAGTGTGGAAGAGATCGACCGCTTGAACATCCTGCATGCGTCCATGCTGGCCATGGAGCGGGCGGTGGCCGGCCTGGCCGTGCGTCCCGACAAGGTTCTTGCCGATGGCAACCGCTGTCCTCGAGTGCCCATGCCCTGTGAGGCGGTGGTCAAGGGGGATGCCCTGGTGCCGGAAATTTCCGCCGCGTCCATACTCGCCAAGACGGTTCGGGATGCTTTGCTGGTGGATCTGGACCGCCGCTATCCCCAGTACGGACTGGCTGCTCACAAGGGGTATCCGACGGCAGCCCACTTGGCGGCGTTACGTGCCCACGGCGCCAGTGAACTCCATCGCCGCAGTTTCGGGCCGGTAAGGGACATCCTTGCCAATCCCCCCTTATGGACCGAGGACGACCTTGCATGAGTTTTCATAATTTCTTCCTGTTTGCCCACCTGGCCGGGGTAATCGTGTGGGTAGGGGGTATGGTCTTTGCCCACTTTTTCCTGCGTCCTGCGGCCCTGGGCCTTGAGCCTCCCTTGCGTCTGCAGTTGTGGAAAGCGGTCCTGCGCCGGTTCTTTACTTCGGTATGGACGGCCATCGGCCTGATCCTGGGCTCCGGTTTCGCCATGCTGCTGGAAACCGGATTTGCCCAGGCCGCGCCGAGCGCCCACCTGATGATGTTCAACGGATTCTTGATGACTGCGATCTTTGCCAGCATCTGGTTCGGCCCGTGGGCCGCCCTCCAGAGGGCGGTGCATGCACAAGCCTGGGCGGATGGCGCAGTGGCCATGAACCGGATCCGTCTGCGGGTGACCGTCAATCTTTTCCTCGGCACGCTCACGGTGGTCATCGCGACCGTCGGCCGGACCCTGTGACCCCGTGGTGAAGCGGATCACTTCCCGGGACAATCCGGCCGTCAAGCTGCTTCATGCGCTCGCCACCTCGTCCCGGGAGAGACGCAAGACCGGCCAGACGCTGCTGGATGGCGCCCATCTGCTGGCGGTGGCACTGGACTGCGGCGTCATGCCCCGGCAGGTGGTGGTCAGTGAAAGCGGCGCTCAGGACGCGGAGATCCGGGCGCTCCTTGCCCGATGCGATCCTGAAGGCCTGATTGAACTGCCGGACCGGTTGTTTGCCCACGTGAGTCCGGTGGATTCACCGAGCGGCGTGCTTGCAGTGATCGCGCAGCCGGGGGGGGAGCAACTGCCGATTACCGGCAGTTGCATCGTCCTGGATGGTGTTCAGGATCCGGGGAATCTGGGCACCATCCTGCGGACAGCCGCTGCAGCGGGCATCCTTCATGTGGTGCTGACCCCCGGCTGTGCCCAGGCCTGGGCTCCGCGGGTGCTGCGCGCCGGCATGGGGGCTCATTTCGGTTTGATCCTGCACGAGGGTGTCGATGCCAGCGCTGCGTTGGCCACCTTCCCCGGGCCGATTCTGGCCACGGATCTGCAGGATTCCACCGATCTGTACTCGCTGGATCTTACGGGTCCGGTCGCGTGGCTGTTCGGCTCCGAGGGACAGGGCCTTTCCGGGCCTGTCCGGGCTTTGGCGACCCGTCGCGTACGGATTCCCATGCCCGGTGGGATCGAGTCCCTGAACGTGGGGGTGGCGGCTGGGATCTGCCTCTTCGAGCAGGTGCGCCAGTCACGCGCCATGGAGCGTTAGGGCCGGCGTCTGGCGGCCCGTTGCTTCAGCGTCCGCCGTCTGGCGGAAAACTCAATGCAGCGGCAGCGGAAGCCGGGTTTCCGTCGATCTGGAAAGGGACCATGCCCAGCAGCGGAGCCCCGATACGCTGGCGCAGTGCTGCCACGTTCTCGTCAAAGCGCAGCATGGCCGGATCCACCTGGTTGGCCAACCAGCCGGCGATCTTCAGTCCACGGGCCTGAATGGCTTCCACCGTGAGCAGGGCGTGGCTGATGCAGCCCAGGCGCATGCCCACGACCAGGATCACCGGGAGGCCCAGATCCCTGGCCAGATCAGCGGTGTCGTAATCATCTCTCAGGGGCACCCGAAAGCCGCCGACGCCTTCCACCAGCACCAGCTCTGCCTGGGCCTGCAGCGTGGAGAGCGCTTCGACGATGGGAGACAATTCAAGGACGATGCCTTCTTCCGCTGCTGCGATATGAGGTGCGATGGGACTCGCGAGGCAATAGGGGTTGAGCAGGGCGAGGCCGGGGTCGAAGCTGCCAGCGCTCCTGAGACGGGCGGCATCCTCGTTGATGAGCTCTCCGTTCACCCGGTCGGCGCCTGCGGCGATGGGTTTCATGCCCACGGCCCGCAGGCCGCGGCTCCGGGCTGCGTGGAGCAGGCTGCAGGTGACGAAGGTTTTGCCGATCTCGGTATCGGTTCCGGCGATGAAATAGGCGCTCATGTCTTTTCGGCGATGAACCACAAGGTGTCGTAGGAGGCGGGCAGGCCCAGCGGGCTGCGGTGGACTTCGTAGGCTTCACTGAGCCGGTGCCAGGCGGTTTTGGTCAAGGGGCGCCGCCGGCCTGCCCCGGTTTGATGGGCACCCAGGGCCTTGATGTCGGACAGGAGCTGGCGCAGGTCCGGCGCCCAGGCCCGCAGGGTGTCGCGCCGATGGTGGCGAACCCGCAGACCGGCGGTTTCGAGGGAAGCCGCGAGGACATCCGGTTCGCTGAAGGAGAGCACATGCTCTGCCTCGTCCACCACACGAAAGGCGTTTCTCAATTCTTGCAGGGTGCCAGGTCCCAGAGTGGCGATCCAGGCTTGGCCGCCGGGGTGCAGTACCCGGGCCAGCTCAGGGAAGGCCTTGTCCGGGTGGCACCACTGGAGCGCGTAGCTCGACCACACGGCGTCCAGGCTGTCGTTGGCCAGGGGCAGGTGCTCCAGATCTCCACACAGGGGCAGCGCAATTCCGGGCGGATGGCGTCTGAGCATGGCAGGGGCAAAATCCAGGGCCAGGAGCTGGGCGGAAGGGAAGGTATGGTGCAGGTGGGGCAGGGCGTAACCCGTTCCGCAGCCTCCGTCCAGGATCCACCGGGGCGTGATCCCGTTGGCCTGAACCAGCGTCAGCAGTCGGTCGCAGGCTTCCCGCTGGACCGCGGCAACGGCATCGTAGGCATCCGCCGCCTTGTCGAAGGCGGCCCTTACGGCCTGCTTGGGTGCGGGTGGCCTATTCACCCAGGAAGCTCTCTATCAATGTGGCACAGTCGGCCGGCCGGGACAGGAAAGGAGCGTGTCCCGAGTCCTCGAAGAGACTGAGACGTGCATCCGGCAGGTGTGCAGCCATCCACTCGGCTGCGGCGGCAGGCATCAGTTTGTCGTGACGACCCTGGATCAGCCGGACCGGTTGAGTCACTGAGGGAAGCAGAGGGCGCAGGTCCATTTGCGCCAGCAGGCCGAGACCGTCCGACAGGGGCCCATGACGGACCGTGTCCACAGGGGTCAGGGTGGCGTTGAGCAAGGGCGTGATGTCCTTGCGCCGGCGGTCGCCCAGGCTTTGCAGGGCGACGAAACGCCGTTGAAAGGTGCCCGGATCGGCAGCAAACCCCCGTTGGAATTCTTCCAGGATCGACGGGGCAAGACCGGCTTCCCAGTCTTCCCCACAGACGAAGCGGGGACTGGCGCCCAGCAGGATCAGGCGGGCGACCCGCTCGGGGGCCCGGACGGCCAGAGCCAGGGCCAGCTGGGCACCGAGAGACCAACCGAGAAGGTCGCAGCAGGTCGGAAGCCGGCCCAGCAGGGCGTCGATCCAGCGCTCCGGATCATCGCCTGCCGGCGGGGCCGAGCCGTGGCCCGGCAGGTCCAGGGGGAGCACGTCGATGGTACTGTCCAGCCGGGTCGTCAGGGGCTCCCAGACCCGGGAGGTGAATCCCCAGCCATGGAGCAGGACCAGGGGGCGACTCACGGTTGCCTCCTTTCCAGCTTCATCAGGGTCGTGACCAGATGGGCCACCTGAGCCTCCGTGTGGGCTGCCGAGAGGACGATGCGCAGGCGGGCAGAGCCCTTGGGAACGGTCGGGGGGCGGATTGCAGGTACCCATAGCCCGGCCTCGTCCAGGGCCCGGGAAACGGCCAGAGCCTCGTGGTTGTCTCCGATGACGATGGGCTGGATGGGGGTGTCGGAGGGCAGGCGTTGCCAGCGGGTCAGGTGGAGGGCTGCCTTGAAGCGGGTGATCAGGTGCAGGAGGTGCGAGCGGCGGGCATCCCCTTGTTCGATCATGTCCAGGGCCGCCAGCAGCCCTTCCGCGATGAGCGGCGGGGCGCCCGTGGTGAAGATGTAACTGCGGGAGCGGTTGAGCAGCCAGTCGATCACCTCCCGCTGGCCGGCGACGAAGGCGCCCGTCACGCCCGCAGCCTTGCCCAGGGTGCCCATGTAGATGAGGCGCGGCGACTGGATGCCGAAGTGGGCGAGGCAACCCCGTCCCTGGGGGCCGAGCACGCCGAAACCGTGGGCGTCATCCACCAGCAGCCAGGCCTTGTGCCGCTCGGCCAGGGCGAGCATCTCGCGCAGGGGGGCGATGTCTCCGTCCATGCTGAACACCCCGTCGGTGACGATCAGCTTGCGGGGCGCCCGGGAGGCCTGGAGCCGGCTTTCCAGGGCGGCAAGGTCGCAGTGGGCATAGCGGATCAGTTCGGCCCGGGAGAGCAGGGCGCCATCGACCAGGGAGGCGTGGTTGACCCGGTCGGCGAAAATCGCATCGCCCCGGCCCACCAGGGCCGGCATCACCCCGATGTTGGCCATGTAGCCTGTCGAGAAGTAGAGGGCGTCGTCCATGCCGACGAAGGCCGCCAGCCGGGCTTCCAGCGCTTCGTGGGGGGCATAGTGCCCACTGACCAGGTGGGAGGCACCGGCGCCGCTCCCCCAGCGCTCGCTGCCGGCACGGAGTGCGGCAGCAATGGCCGGCTCGGCCGCCAGGCCCAGGTAGTCGTTCGAGCAGAACGCGATGACCGGTGAATCCCTGCCCGCGAGGCGGGTCTCGGGCTGGCAGGGGGTGGTGACCACCCGGCGGTGACGGCGCAGGCCGGCTGCGTCCAGGTCGGCAAGGCCTTGCTGCAGTTCTTCCAGGGGATCCAGCTCAGGCAAGGGCCACCTCCAGGGCTTGGGCCGATGCCTGTGCCAGGTGTGCGATGTCGTCGTCCGACAGGACGTAGGGCGGCATGGTGTACACCGTGTTGCCGATGGGGCGCAGCAGCAGTTCCCGTTCGAGAGCCGCGGCAAAGAAGCGGCGGGAGAATCCAGGCGGGGCGTCGGCCACATCGAAGGCCAGGATCATGCCCCGCTGGCGCAGGTGCCGGACTCGCGGGTGCGTGCCCAGGGCATGACGGAAGGCTTCTCCAAGGCGCGCGGCACGGCGCTGGTTGGCAGCGATCACCTCGTCCTGCACAAAGATGTCCAGGGTGGCGAGGGCTGCGCGGCAGGCCAGGGGGTTGCCGGTGTAGGAGTGGGAGTGGAGGAAGCCCCGGGCGGTGTCGTCGTCATAGAAGGCTGCAAAGACATCGCTGCTGCTCAACACGATGGAGAGGGGCAGGTAGCCTCCGGAAATGCCCTTGGAGAGGAGCAGGAAATCCGGCCAGATGCCCGCCTGCTCGCAGGCAAAGAACGTTCCCGTGCGGCCACAGCCCACGGCGATCTCGTCGGCAATCAGGTGCACCTGGTGGCGGTTGCAGATCTGCCGCGCCAGGCGCAGGTATTCCGGATCGTACATGACCATCCCGGAGGCCCCCTGAACCAGGGGTTCCACGATGAGCGCTGCGATCCTGCCAGAATGCGCGTCCAGGTGTGCCTCCAGCGCAGCAGCGGCCTTGCGGGCCACGTCTGCCGGGCTCTCGCCCGGTTCCGCGAGGCGCGCGTCGGGGCTGGGCAGGCAGTCGCCGCCCCGGACCAGGGGGGCATAGGCGTCCCGGAACAGGGCCACGTCGGTCACCGCGAGGGCGCCGACGGTTTCCCCGTGGTAGCTACCTTCCAGGTAGGCAAAACAATTCTTCTCGGGGTATCCGTGGTTGCGCCAGTAGTGGGCGCTCATCTTCAGCGCGATCTCGGTGGCTGAGGCGCCGTCGGAGGCATAGAAGGCGTGTCCCAGCTGAGCTCCGGTCAGGCCCGCCAGGCGCTCGGAGAGTTCGACCACGGGGGCATGGGTGAAGCCGGCCAGCATCACGTGCTCCAGGGTGTCCAGTTGTTCCTTGAGGGCTGCTCCAATCCGCGGGTTGGTATGGCCGAAGAGATTCACCCACCAGGAACTGATTCCGTCCAGATAGCGGTGGCCGTCCATGTCATAGAGCCAGGGGCCGTCACCCCGGGCAATCGGGATCAGGGGCAGCTGCTCATGGTGCTTCATCTGGGTGCAGGGATGCCAGACCGAGGCGAGGGAGCGGGAGAGCAGGCTGGCGTTGGCGGATGAGGACATGGTTATGCAGGTGAGGGTCACGGAAAGCGAAAAGTGGAGCGACCAGGGGCTGGTGGCTCCACTTGAGGGCGGGGCCTGGAGCGGCCCCGCCCTGATCCGGCAGGGATCTCAGTAGGAGAAAATGCTGGCGCCGTTACCGCCATGGACACCAACGGCGGTGTAAATGTTCTGTCCGTAAGTGGCCAGGCCGCGGGTGATGCCGTACATCGTGGCGTTGCCAAGGGGCGCATTGCGCTGGATCCAGGGGGTACCGGCCAGGGTGTCCCGGGTGAACACGACGCCGTTGGCGCCCACGGCTACCAGACGGGTGGAGGCCTGGACTGAATGGAATTCTCCAGCCAGGGTGGTCGTACTCCAGGTGCTGGCGTTGTTGCTGGTCAAGACGGTGCCATCGGCACCGACGGCGACATAGGTGTAGACCGTGTTGTTGTTGCCATCCACCAGACCGATGGCGGAAACCGCGGTCAGGTCACCTGAAAGGGTGGTTGCCGTCCAGGTGGTGCCATTGGTGCTGGTCAGCACGGTGCCACCGCTGCCCACGGCAACCCATATGCCAGCGGCGGAGTACGTGACCCCCCGCAGGGTGACCCCGGCGATGCTGGCGCTCACGGACGAGGGGGGGCTCCAGCTGGTGCCGTTGGTGGAGTAGAGCAGGGTACCGTTGTCCCCCACAGCCACGAAGGCGGAGCCACTGGTGGCAATCCCGTTCAGGCTGGCGGTGGTGGGGGAGCCCGGGAGAAGTGTCCAGGTGTCGATGTTGGTGCTGGTGACGATGGTACCGTTGCTGCCTACCGCACAGAACATCTCCAGGTTGCTGGCATAGGTTACGCCACGCAGGGTGACACTGGCTGGGACGGTGCTGGTGGCGGGCTTTTGCCAGACGATGGGCTTGACCAGGCCCGTGGTGGCGTCGATGTGGCCGTAGCCCCGGGCGGCGTCCGTATCGGCTGTGCGGAGGATGTTGCCGTTGGCACCTACTGCCACGTAGCCATAGGTGTTGGAGCTGTTGGTGATCTGGCCGTAGGCCACGCCATACAGGGGCGCGCTGGCGGCAAGACTGGTGAGACTGGTGCTGTCACCGGCAAGCCAGTCGCTGCCCGCCAGGCGCGTGGTGGTGGTCTGCGCCGGGACTCCCGGCCCGCCCTCGCCGCCATCCTTGCGTCCGTTGAGGGTCATGGCGTACTGGGTGTCGAGGTCGAGTTCGCGCAGCACGTAAGGGGTGGTGATGTCTATCCGGAACAGGTTGTCCTTGCCCCCGATGGAAACGGTGCTGCCCTTTTTGAAGAACAGCCAGTAGTCGACCCCGCTGGCGGCAGTCCAGTCGGTAAAGATCTGGTTTTCGCCTCCGGCGATCCGGAAGTCGGCGGGGGCCGGTGCAGAGCTGCCACTGCCTCCGCCGCAGGCGGACAGGACCGCTGCACTGAGGGTGGCGACAAGAAATTGACGGCGGCGATTCAGGATCATGGGGAAGGGGGTCGGAAGTAGTCGGCAATCCCCGGATTCTACAACAGCCTGCCGGCCCGCTTGGCGAGGAGCGCAAGGGAAACGGCGCGCCAGACCCCTGGAGGCCGGACGCGCCCTGTCTTTGTCGGGCGGATCGGACTCAGCTGCCCGTCAGCTCCTTGAGCAGGATTTCCTGGGCGGCGTGGCGGGCTGCACGGGGATTTTTCCTGCGGTAGTGATTTTCGCTGTCCATTTCCCAGGCCTGGCAGTTGTCACCCAGGTAGGGCCGCAGGCCTTCCTTCATGACGCGCCGCTTCACTTTTGGATCAAGGATGGGGAAGCCCACCTCGATGCGTTTGAAGAAATTCCGCTCCATCCAGTCGGCACTGGACAGGTAGAGTTTCTCCGCACCGTCCGCACCGAAGTAGAAGATCCGGTGGTGTTCCAGGAAACGGCCGACGATGGAGCGCACCTTGATGTTCTCGGACAGTCCAGGGACCCCGGGTTTGAGCGCACACACGCTGCGGGCAATCACGTCGATCTCCACGCCGGCCTGAGAGGCCTCGTAGAGTGCCTCGATGGTTTCCGGTTCGAGGAGGGCATTCACCTTGACGATGATCCGGCCCTTGCGGCCCGCCCGGGCGATCTCGGCTTCTTCCCGGATCCCCGCCACCACGTTGGGCTGCAGTGTGAAGGGGGCCTGCCACAGGTGCTTGAGCTGACGGGCCTGGCCCAGCCCGGTGAGCTGTTTGAACACCTCTGCCACGTCGGCACCGATTTCCTCATTGGCGGTGAGCAGCCCGAAGTCCGTGTAGAAGCGGGTGGTGCGGGGGTGATAGTTACCCGTTCCCAGATGGGCATAGCGCCGCAGGACTCCCTCCTCCCGGCGTACCAGCAGCAGCATCTTGGCATGGGTCTTGTAACCGACCACGCCATACACCACATGGGCACCCACCTCTTCCAGGCGGGCCGCCCAGCTGATGTTTGCCTCTTCGTCGAAGCGGGCCATCAGCTCGAGGACCACGGTCACTTCCTTGCCCTTCTGGGCGGCCCTTACCAGGTGTTCCATCAGTACGGAATCCGTGCCGGTACGGTACACCGTCATCTTCACTGCGACCACGTCGGGATCGTCAGCGGCGGCCTTGAGCAAGTCGATGACCGGTTCGAAGCTCTCGAAGGGGTGGTGCAGCAGGATGTCCTGGCGATGGATGGAGGCGAAGATGTTCTCGTTCTTTTCCAGCCCGCGGGAGAGGGCTGGGCGGAAGGGCCGGTATTTGAGGTCTGGCCGCTCGACCCAGTCGGGTACCTGGTTGAGGCGTACCGGGTTGACCATGCCAGGCACGCGATAGACGTCATCCGCGCCCAGTCCGAACTGGGTGCGCAGAAACTGCTCCATGGCTTCCGAACAGTTGTCGGCGATCTCCAGGCGTACGGCGTCACCAAAATGGCGCTGTTGCAGCTCACCCTTCAGGGTGGCACGCAGGTCCTTGACCTCCTCTTCATCCACGAACATGTCGGAGTTGCGGGTCACCCGGAACTGGTAGCAGCCCAGCACGTTCATGCCTTCGAAAAGCTCGCCTACGTGGGCGTGAAGCAGGGAGGACAGGAACACGAAGCCATAGTCGACACCGGTCAGCTCCTTGGGCAGGCGGATCACCCGCGGCAGCGCCCGGGGTGCCTGGACGATGGCGGCGCCGGAGCTGCGTCCGAAGGCGTCGCGACCTTCGAGTTCGACAGCGAAATTGAGACTCTTGTTGAGCACCCGTGGGAAGGGGTGGGCGGGGTCGAGCCCGATCGGTGTCAGAACGGGCATCACTTCCCGCAGGAAGTATTCTCTCGCCCACAGGTGCTGGGCGTCGGTCCAGGCGCTGCGGCGCAGGAAAACAATTCCCTCGGCTGCCATGGCAGGGAGGATCACGTCATTGAGCAGGGAATACTGTTCACTGATGATGCTGTGGACTTCCCGGCTGATCAGCGTGTGGAGTGCTGCAGGGGTGAGTCCGTCGGTGGTGATCGCAAGGCTTCCGAGGCGCTGTTGTTCCTTGACACCGGCCACCCGGACTTCGAAGAACTCATCCAGGTTGCTCGATACGATGCACAGAAAACGCAGTCTTTCCAGCAGCGGCACCGCTGGGTCTGCAGCCTGGGCCAGTACCCGGCGCTGGAATTGCAGCAGGGAGAGCTCCCGGTTGATGAAGTGATCGGAACTGAAATGGCGGTCGGCGTGGGGCTTGTGCATGGGCGCTCCTGTCAATTCTCTGATTAGGCCTCGATTGTGTGACATTTTTATTGCACAAAGATGACGATGGCGGGCGGATGAGGGTTTCATCCGGTCCCTCGGTGCCGGGTGTTAGAATTCGCTTCCCATTACGTTTGATGGCATGTTCAGTGCCTGTTTCATGAATCGCGAATTGATTGCTGCCATTGATCTGGGTTCCAACAGTTTTCGTCTCCAGGTGGGACGGATCGTTAATGACCAGATTTATCCCCTTGACGGCATCAAGGAGTCGGTCCGCCTGGCGGCTGGTCTTTCCTCCGACCGGATGCTCGATGCTGCATCCCAGTTTCGTGGGATCAGTGCCTTGCGGGTCTTCAATGAACGCCTGCGGGACTATCCGCCCGAGGCCGTGCGGGCCGTGGCCACCAACACCCTTCGCGTGGCCAAGAACGCCCCCCATTTCCTGGTTCAGGCTGAGGCTGCGCTGGGTTTCCCCATCGAAGTGATCGCCGGTCGCGAGGAGGCCCGCCTGATTTACGTGGGCGTAGCCCATACCCTGCCCAACCCTCACCGTCAGCAGCTGGTGGTGGATATCGGCGGCGGCTCCACGGAATTCGTGATCGGCAAGAGCTTCGAACCCATTGTCCTGGAGTCCCTCTACATGGGCTGTGTCAGCTTTTCCCTGAAGCACTTCCCCGAGGGGCGGGTGGACAAGCGAGGCCTGCGGGACGCAGAGCTGGCCGCCCAGAAGGAAATCCAGGCCATCTCCCATCCCTACAGGGAGATCGGTTGGGACGAGGCCGTGGGGTCCAGTGGTTCGGCCAAGGCGCTGGTGGACATCCTGGAATTGAATGGCCTCTCCGACGGGGGGATCACCCGCAGCGGCATGGAAAAGCTGCGGGCCCTGATGCTCAAGGCCGGCAACGTGCACAACCTGCAGCTGGAGGGTCTGCGGCCGGACCGGCTGCCGGTGCTGCCGGGCGGCTTTGCGATCATGTGGGCGATCTTCGAGGAGTTCGGGCTGGAGCGCATGACCTTCTCGGAAGGCGCCCTCCGGCTCGGGGTGCTGTATGACCTGCTCGGCCGGTATCACCACCATGACCTGCGGGACGCTACGGTTGCCGCCTTTGGCAAGCGCTACGATGTGGACATGCCCCATGCGATCCGGGTAGCCGAGACGGCGCGCTCCCTGCTGCTGCAGCTGGATCCTCTGGCGGCTGACGAAGAAAACATGGATCGACGCTTTCTCGAATGGGCTGCGCGCTTGCACGAAGTGGGTATCTCGGTGGCTCACTCCAGCTATCACAAACACAGTGCCTATATCCTGGGCAACGCCGACATGCCGGGCTTTTCGCGGATGGATCAGGGGCGTCTCGCCCGCATCGTGCTGGCCCATCGGGGCAAGTTGTCGCGGGTCAGTGCCATTGATCCGGAAAGCCCCGAGTGGCGCTTGATCCTGTGTCTGCGCCTGGCCATGGTGGTGCACCGGGCCCGGGATGGCCGTGGCCTGCCTCCCCTGAAGCTCAAGCGGGAAGCGCGGGGTCACGTGCTGGTGGCGGATGCCGAGTGGCTGCGCAATCTGCCCCTCACCGCTTCGGCGCTGGAGGAGGAAGAGCGGCAGTGGCTCTCCATTGGCCAGCCTCTGAAAATCCGGGTTGAGCGGGCCGGTGCCCGTGAGAGCAGCGGGGCCTGATCCTACGTGGCTCAGGCCGGCCGTCCTTCGCCGGAGCTCCGTGTGGTTCATGCGGAAGAGGGGAGCCTGGTCATCCTCGGCGGTGACTGGACGCTGCACTCCCTCACGACTGCGCCGGGCGACGTCCGGCAGGATCTGACCCGGCTTCCGCCCGGTGCGCGCTGGGAGCTTGGAGAGTTGAGCCGCCTCGACAGCTTCGGGGCTGTGCTTCTGTGGCAGAGCTGGGGGCGACGTCTTCCTGCAGGGCTGCGTCTGCCCGAGAGGTTTGCTCCGGTTTTCGAGCGCCTCCAGGCCCAGGGGGCACAGGCTGTGGCGACCAAACCCCCGTACCGCTTCCTCGATGGCACGGCCGAACTGGGCCGGTTGTTCCTTGCCCTGGGACGGCATGCTTTGGGCTTCACGATCCTGGTCGGTTATCTGATCCTGGACCTGGCTTATCTGCTGCGCAATCGGGAGCACTGGCCCTGGCTCGAGATTTCGGCCAATTTCTACAAGGTCGGGGTGAGGGCCATGCCGGTGACTGCGCTGGTGGGTTTCCTGATCGGGGTTGTCATGTCCTATCTGTCGGCCCTGCAACTGCAGGCCTTCGGAGCGGATGCCCTCATCGTCAACATCCTCGGGCTGGGCATCATCCGGGAGCTGGGGCCGGTACTGGTCTCGGTCCTGGTGGCGGGGCGATCAGGTTCGGCCATGACGGCCCAGATCGGTGTGATGCGGGTGACCGAGGAGGTCGATGCGCTGACCGCCATGGGGATTTCTCCCCATGTGCGCCTGGTTCTCCCCAAGGTGATGGCCCTGACCCTGGCCATGCCCCTCCTGACCCTGTGGGGGTCGGCGGTGGCCCTCCTGGGCGGCATGCTCTCCGCCAATCTCCAGCTGGGCCTGACTTTCGATTTTTTCCTGAACGCCTTGCCCCGGGCGGTACCCGTGGCCAACCTGGTGATCGGCCTCGCCAAGGGCGCAGTGTTCGGGCTGCTGATTGCCCTGGTGGCCTGCTATTTCGGGTTGCGGGTCAAGCCCAATACCGAGAGCCTGTCGGCCAACACGACGGCGTCGGTGGTGACGGCCATCACGGTGGTGATTCTGGTGGATGCCGTTTTTGCGATTGCCACCCGCAGCATCGGCTTGCCCTTCAAATGAGCGATTTTCCGGTGCTCCTGCAGGGGGTGTCCACCCGTTTTGGCAGGCGCTGGGTGCACCGCCAGATCGACCTGGCCGTACCCAGGGGAGAGGTCGTGGCGCTGGTTGGCGGATCGGGAAGCGGCAAGACGACCCTGCTGCGCCAGATGGTGGGCCTGCTGGAGCCGGCCGAAGGGGAGGTACGGCTGTTTGGCGAATCCCTGTTTGCGGGCAGTCGCAGCGAGCAGCTGGCCCGACGCCGGCGCTTCGGCATGCTGTTCCAGCAGGGGGCCCTGTTTTCCGCGCTCAGTGTCTTCGACAACGTGGCCTTTCCCCTCAGGGAGGCGGGCATTACCGACGAGGAGCTCCTGCGGGATCTGGTTTTCCTGAAGCTGGGGATGGTGGAGCTGGAGCCCGAAGTGGCCATCAGGATGCCTGCGGAACTGTCCGGGGGCATGATCAAGCGGGTCGCTCTGGCCCGGGCCCTGGCCCTGGAGCCGGAGCTCCTGTTGCTCGATGAGCCCACTGCCGGTCTGGATCCCGAGCGCAGTGCAGGTTTCGTTGCGCTGATCCGGGCCCTCCACCGGGCTCTTGGCCTGACCGTCGTGCTGGTCACCCATGATCTGGATACCCTCGCGGCATTGGCCACGCGCGTGGCCGTGCTTGCTGAAGGGGGTATACTGGCCTTTGGCAGTCTGGATGAAATCATGACCGTGCAAGACCCCTTCATCGAACGTTTCTTCCACAGCAGCCGGAGTGTCACCGCACTCTCCCGGGGTCGGAGGGGCTGATGGAAAGCCGCGCGCATGCCATTGCGGCCGGTCTTTTTGCGCTCCTGCTGGGCTTCGGTGTGGTCTTTTCCCTGTGGTGGTTCTCGGATCGTCGCGAGGACACCCGGGATGTCCTCCTGGTGACGTCCGGCAGCGTCAACGGCCTCAATCCTCAGGCCAATGTGCGTTATCGCGGGATTGCCGCCGGCAAGGTCGCCGGAATCACCCTGGATCCGGCGAATCCCCGGGATCTGCTGGTCAGGATCCGGATTCGTGCAGATCTTCCGGTCACCGAAGGAACCCGGGCCCGTCTGTCCACCCAGGGGGTGACCGGTCTGGCCTTCATTGCCCTGGATGACCGGGGGGACAAACCTGCACCCCTGATGGGTGTGGGCGGTGATCCGCCGCGTATTCCGCTGGCCCCGGGACTGGTGGAGGAGGTGGCCGACGCGTCGGTACAGACCCTCAGGCAGGTGAAGCTGGTCACGGAGCGGCTGGCGGGTCTGGGCAGCCCTGAGAACCTGGCGCGGATCGAGCGCAGCCTTGTTAACCTGGAGGCGGCCAGTGCGGGGCTGGACAGGACCCTCAAGGAAGCCCCAGCGACCCTGGCTGCCGTGCGCCAGGTGCTCAGCCCGGACAACGTGGCCCGGATTGGGCGTTCCCTGGACAATCTGGAGCGTTTCAGCAATGAAGCCGTACCGACCGTGGTGGAAGCGCGCCAGCTCCTGGTGCGTCTGCAAACCACAACGGAACGGGTCGAAGCGCTGGTGGGCAGCGCGGGAGCGCGCATGGCAGGGAGCACTCTTCCCCAGGTGGATGGCCTGCTCCGGGAGCTGACCCAGACCTCCCGCCAGCTCTCGTCCTTGCTGGGGCAACTCGACGAAACGCCCCAGGTACTGCTGGGCGGGCGCCGCCCGGCCCCCGCCGGCCCCGGGGAAAAAGGCTTTCAGCTTCCCGTGGGGGAGCCCTGAATCATGCCAGGCAGGAGTGTCATGACGATGTTGTGGAAATGGTCTTCCGGAGTGTGTGTGCTTGTAGGACTGCTTCTGACGGCGTGTGCTTCCCTGCCGGGAGCCCTCCCGGCGCTGGCAGTCCATGATCTGGGCAGGCTGGATTCGGCCCTGCCCGCCTCCGGCAGGACTGCCGATTGGACTCCCCGCGCCATCGAGGTCGTGCCGGCACCCTGGCTGGTGGGCAATGGCATGACGTACCGCCTGATTTATGCCCAGCCAACCCGGCGCCACCTTTTCCAGGAGAGCAGATGGGTCGCTCCACCTGCCCAGCTGGTGGAGCTGATCCTCGGGCGTGCCCTGACGGGGGGCCGAGGTGCCTGCCGGCTGCGGGTGGATCTGGACGAGTTTATCCAGGTCTTTGACGCACCTGCTGACAGTCGTGGTGTCGTCGAGGCGCGGGCCTGGTTGCTGGCACCCCTGACTGAGGAGGTCCTGGCCCGCCGTGCCTTTCACCTGGAGGTGCCGGCCCGGACGCCGGACGCGCCGGGGGGAGTGCTCGCCTTGCGGGAGGCCGTGATCCAGCTCCATCACGAGCTGAGTGGCTGGCTCGAGACCCAGGATCAGGCAGAGGCGCCGGGTGCCGGAAGCCCTCGCGTCCGCTGTCGTCCCTGATTTTTTCGTAGCCGGCCGACGCGTGCCGGCATTTTCATAAAGCAAACCGGAGGAGAACCCCATGAACGCTGTTGTCGATACCCCGCAGGACGCCATGCTGTTGCGCCAGGACGTGGAAGGCGTCACCACCCTCACCCTCAACCGTCCGGCCCAGTTCAACGCCCTCTCCATGCCGATGCTGGAGACTCTGCTGGCCGAGCTTCAGGCGGTGGCTGCGGACCCCTCCGTGCGGGTCGTGGTACTGGCCGGTGCCGGGAAGGCCTTCTGCGCAGGTCACGACCTGAAGGAGATGCGTGGCAATTACTCCAAGGGTTTCCAGCAAGCTCTGTTCCGTCTGTGTGGCAAGGTGATGATGCAGATCGTTGCCATGCCCCAGCCAGTCATTGCCCGCATCCATGGGATCGCCACGGCCGCCGGCTGTCAGCTGGTCTCCATGTGTGACCTGGCGGTGGCCTCCGATGTGGCCCGTTTTGCGGTCTCCGGCATCAATGCCGGCCTGTTCTGTTCCACGCCCGCTGTGGGCTTGTCCAGGAACATGGGGCGCAAGCAGGCTTTCGAGATGCTGGTGACCGGTGATTTCATCGATGCAGCAGAGGCCCAGCGTCGGGGGCTGGTGAATCGGGTCGTTCCCCTCGACTCCCTGGACGAGGAAGTCGGCAAACTGGCGGCTTCCATCTGTGCCAAGTCCCCGAAGGCCATCGCGATGGGCAAGCAGATGTTTTACAGCCAGCTGGAAATGGGGCTTGATGCTGCTTACCAGCATGCGGCGGAAGTGATGGCCTGCAATGCCATGTGCGAGGACGCGGCGGAGGGCATGGATGCGTTCATGCAGAAGCGCAAGCCCGTTTGGACCGGTCGGTGATCGCTTGCTGATTGACACGCACTGCCATCTGGATGCCCCCGAGTTCGACCAGGATCGGGATGGGGTGCTCCAGGCGGCCCGGGAGGCCGGCGTCGCCGGTTTTCTGGTACCGGCTGTGGACGCCGCCAGTTTTGACAGGGTCGCTGCCCTGGCAGCCCGGCGGGACGATTGCTGTTTTGCCCTGGGCATTCATCCCCTGTTCGTCCGGGAGGCCAGGCCTTCAGACCTGGCCCTGCTGAAAGAGCGCTTGAAGGAGGGCAGGGCGGTGGCAGTGGGGGAGATTGGTCTGGATGGTTTCGTGCCGGATGGCGATCTTCCTCTCCAGCAGACCTATTTTCAGGCCCAGCTCCGGCTGGCGGTGGAGTTCGATCTGCCGGTGGTGCTCCACGTGCGTCGGGCCCAGGACGAGATTCTCAAGCAGTTGCGTCGCCTTCGGCCCCGGGGCGGCATTGCCCACGCCTTCAACGGCAGCCACCAGCAGGCCGAGGCCTTCATCGGACTGGGTTTCCGGCTGGGTTTCGGTGGAGCGATGACCTATCCCGGATCCCGCCGTATCCGGGCGCTGGCAGCGACCTTGCCCCTGGACAGCATCGTCCTTGAGACCGACGCCCCGGACATCCCGCCTGCCTGGGGTGCTGGCCGGCGTAATGATCCGGTCAATCTGAAGCGGTTTGCCGCCGTTCTGGCCGAGTTGCGGGGGCTGCCGGTGGAGGCGGTGGAGGCAGCCACCGGGCGCAATGCGCTGGCGGCCCTGCCAGGGCTGGGCTCCCTCAGGGTGAGGGAGGCAGGGCCTCTCCAGGGACAGTCCGGTCCGACGGACTGCGGGCAATGAGGGCCCGGATATCGTCCTTCATCCGGGCGATATCTCCATCGAATTTTTCGCAGTTCATCATCGAAACGCCGAAAACATAGGCGTAGAGCAGCATGCTGCGCGTGGAGGCTTCGTGCATGGGCAGACCTCCGGCCAGGAAGAGTGTCCGCGCGCAGCGCAGGCGCCAGACATCAACCTCCTCGACGATCAGGGCTGTCGCCGGGTCGCGCCGGGCCCATTCCCGCATGGCCAGCTCGATCAGCATGCCCTTGTGATTGCGGCTGGTCGAGTACACATCGACCACACGGAAAATCTGGGCGAGGGGGTCGCCGCCGGGCTCCAGCTGGGTTTGCTTGACGATGTCGCGGATCCGTCCGTCCTTCCAGGTTTCCAGAACACCGGAGAGGAGGTCCTGGCGATCCTTGAAATGCCAGTAAAAGCTGCCCTTGGTGACGTGAAGCCGGCGGGCCAGCACCTCGACGCGAACCCCGGTGACGCCCTCGTCGGCGAGGGTGTCCAGTGCGCCCTGGATCCAGGCGCTGCGGTCGAGTTGATGACGGGGGGGCTTTTGCATGGTTCCAGTATTGACGGTTGTTTTTCCGTACGCTACCGTACGGAAAGTGACAAAGCAAGATGCCTGTGAGAAGCTGGAGTCCTGCATCTTTGTGCGGGCCCTGGCCCTGTTGGCGGCAGCCCCTGCAGAATGTCCCGAGAAAAGGTCCGTCCCCTGGCTTCAGTGGTGAGCGGACCGACAGATGGTGGAAAACCTCATAAATGGAAGGAGCGCAGCATTGAAGATTCTGGTTCCCGTTAAACGCGTCGTCGACTACAACGTCAAGGTCCGCGTGAAGAGTGACGGCTCCGGCGTGGATATCGCCAACGTCAAGATGTCCATGAACCCCTTCGACGAGATCGCCGTCGAGGAGGCTGTCCGTCTGAAGGAAGCCGGTGTTGCTACCGAAGTGGTGGCTGTTTCCTGCGGTGTCGGTGCCTGCCAGGAAACCCTGCGCACTGCCATGGCCATCGGCGCTGACCGGGGCATCCTGGTCGAGTCCGACGCCGAACTGCAGCCGCTGGCCGTGGCCAAGCTGCTCAAGGCTCTGTGTGACAAGGAGCAGCCCCAGCTCGTCATCCTCGGCAAGCAGGCCATCGATGACGATTCCAACCAGACCGGTCAGATGCTTTCCGCGCTGATGGGCTGGCCCCAGGCCACGTTCGCTTCCAAGGTGGCCGTGCATGGCGACAAGGCCATTGTGACCCGCGAGATCGACGGTGGTCTTGAAACCCTCGAGGTTTCGCTGCCGGCAGTGGTCACCACCGACCTGCGCCTCAACGAGCCGCGCTACGCCACCCTGCCGAACATCATGAAGGCCAAGAAAAAGCCGCTCGAGACCGTCAAGCCGGCAGATCTGGGGGTCGACGCGACTCCGCGCCTGACCACCCTCAAGGTGGTCGAGCCGGCCAAGCGCAGCGCAGGCATCGTGGTGGCTGACGTGGCTCAGCTGGTGGATAAACTCAAGAACGAAGCGAAGGTGCTGTAATGACGATTCTGGTTGTTGCCGAGCACGACAATGCGTCCCTCAAGGGCGCCACCCTCAACGCCATCACTGCCGCCGCCAGACTTGGTGGCGCCATTTCGGTCCTCGTCGCGGGCTCTGGCGCCGCTGCCGTGGCCGAAACCGCAGCCAGGCTGGCTGGCGTGACCAAGGTGCTGGTGGCCGATTCGGCCGCTTTTGCCGACCAGTCCGCCGAAAACCTGGCCAACCAGGTTGTCGAGACGGTCAAGGCTGCCAGCGGTGCCATCACCCACGTGCTGGCCCCGGCCACCACCTTTGGCAAGAATGTGCTGCCCCGGGTGGCGGCCCTGCTTGACGTGGCCCAGATTTCCGAAATTGTGGCTGTCGAATCTGCTGACACCTTCGTGCGTCCGATCTACGCGGGTAACGCCCTGGCCACGGTCAAGTCGGTGGATCCGGTCAAGGTCATCACCGTCCGTACCACCGCCTTCGAAGCGGCGGGCGAGGGTGGCTCCGCCTCCGTGGAGACCGTGGCGGCCGTCGCCGAGGCTGGCCTGTCCAAGCTGGTGGGCCGTGAGCTCACCAAGTCGGCCCGCCCCGAACTGGGCGCCGCCAAGATCATCGTTTCGGGCGGTCGTGGTCTGGGCAGCGGCGAGAACTACACCAAGGTACTCGAGCCTCTGGCCGACAAGCTTGGGGCTGCCCTGGGTGCTTCCCGTGCCGCGGTGGATGCGGGCTACGTGCCCAACGACTACCAGGTCGGCCAGACCGGCAAGGTTGTCGCACCCCAGCTCTATGTGGCCGTCGGCATCTCCGGTGCCATCCAGCATCTGGCCGGCATGAAGGACTCCAAGGTGATCGTGGCGATCAACAAGGATCCTGAAGCGCCGATCTTCCAGGTGGCCGATTACGGCCTGGTGGCCGATCTGTTCGAAGCCGTACCGCAACTCGTCTCGGCAGTCTGATCGGTCGTCCGCCGACGGGGAGCGTTGAATGAACCTCGCGTCAGACCTCTTTTCCATGGCGTGGCATGTATTTGCCAGCCTGTGTGGAGTGGGGGCTGGCGCGTGGTTGTATCTGAAGGCGCCCTGGAGGCGCCTGCTCGACACCCAGCAGTTGAACGCGATGGCGGGCGCTGCCGTGGTGCTCACCGTCTTGTGGAGCATGAATGCAGGGGTCTATCCCGGGCTCAACCTGCATCTGCTGGGGGCCATGGCCACCACCCTGATCTTCGGGCCGCAGCTGGCCCTGGTGGTACTCGCCCTGGCCCTGGCCGGCATTACCCTCAACGGCAGTGCGGAATGGAGCGCCTATCCCATCAACCTGCTGGTGATGGGCATTGTGCCGGTGGCGGTGGCCACCCTGTATTTCCGGGTGATGGAGCGCTTCCTGCCGAAGCACTTCTTTGTTTACATCTTCGTCAATGCCTTTCTCGGCGCTGCCGTCACGGTCCTTGTCCAGGGGCTGGTCGCGACGCTGAGCCTTCTTGCTGCCGGCGCTTACCCGGCGGACAAGTTGCTGTCCGAGTACCTGCCCTTCTTCCTGCTGCTGGGTTTTGCCGAAGCCTGGCTGTCGGGCATGGCCCTCACATTGCTGGTGATCTACCGTCCCGAATGGGTGTCCACCTTCGATGACCGCAGTTACCTGATCAACAAGTAAGCCGGCATCAAGCAGTCGTAATACCTACAACAACATACGTGGAGAAAAACCGATGAGCAGCTATACCGCACCCCTTCGTGACATGCAGTTCGTCCTGCGCGAACTGGCGGATCTGGACGCCGTGGCAGCCCTGCCGGGCTGTGAGGAGGCTACTCCGGATCTGGTGGATGCCGTCCTTGAAGAAGCCAACAAGTTTGCCAGCGGTGTGCTGGCTCCCCTCAACTGGACCGGTGACCAGGAAGGTGCCACCTGGAACGACGGCGAGGTGCGTACTGCTCCCGGCTGGAAGGAAGCCTACAAGCAGTTCTGTGAAGCAGGCTGGACCGCCCTGGCGGCCGATCCCGAGTTCGGGGGGCAGGGCCTTCCCAAGACCCTCTCCACCGCGGTGGTCGAGATGTGGCAGGCGGCCAACATGGCCTTCTCCCTGTGCCCGATGCTGACCAATGGGGCCATCGAGGCCATCAAGCTGTGTGGTACGCCTGAACAGAAGGCGGCCTACCTGGAGAAGATGATCAGCGGCCAATGGACCGGCACCATGAACCTGACCGAGCCCCAGGCCGGCTCCGACCTGGCGGCGGTACGGACCCGTGCCGTGCCCCAGGAGGATGGTTCCTACCAGATCTTTGGCCAGAAGATCTTCATTACTTACGGCGAGCACGACATGACGGACAACATCGTCCATCTGGTGCTGGCCCGCCTGCCGGATGCCCCCGAGGGTGTCAAGGGCATCTCCCTCTTCGTTGTGCCCAAGTTCATCCTCAATGCCGACGGTTCCCCGGGTGCGCGTAACGACGTGCACTGCGTTTCCATCGAGCACAAGCTGGGCATCCATGCCAGCCCGACGGCCGTACTGGCCTTTGGCGACAAGGGCGGCGCCACCGGCTATCTGGTGGGCGAGCTGAACCGCGGCCTGGAATACATGTTCATCATGATGAACGAGGCCCGCTTTGCCGTTGGTCTCGAAGGCCTGGCCCTGTCCGACCGGGCCTATCAGCAGGCCCTCGCCTATGCCAAGGATCGCATCCAGGGCACCGAGGCTGGCGTGCGGGGCGGTCCCAAGGTCAGCATCCTGCATCACGCAGATGTGCGTCGCATGCTGATGTCCATGAAATCCCAGATCGAGGCTCAGCGCGCCCTGACCTATGTGGTCGCCGCTGCCACCGACTTCGCCCACCACTCGCCGGACGAGGCTGTACGTGCCTCCAGCCAGGCCTTCGTAGACCTGATGATCCCGATCATCAAGGGCTGGTTGACTGAAGCGTCCATCGAGATCACCTCCACCGGCGTGCAGGTGCATGGGGGCATGGGCTTCATTGAGGAGACCGGTGCCGCCCAGCACTTCCGGGATGCCCGCATCACCGCGATTTACGAAGGCACCACCGCGATCCAGGCCAACGACCTGATCGGTCGCAAGACCGCCCGGGATGGGGGCGCCACCGCCAAGCTGGTGATTGCCGAGATGCGCAAGGTCGAGGCCCAGCTGGCCGAGGCGGCTGGCGAGGAGTTTGCGGCGATCCGCAAGTCCCTGTCTGCTGGCGTGACCGCGCTGGAGGAGGCCGTGGAGTACATTGCGGCCACCTTTGGCAAGGACATCAAGGCGGCCTCCGTGGGGTCCGTTCCCTATCTCAAGCTGTTCGGCATCGTGGCCGGTGGCTGGCAGATGGCCCGGGCTGCACTGATTTCCGCCCGTCGTCTGGCCGAGGGTTCCGGTGACGCCGCCTTCTACCAGGCCAAGATCACCACCTCCCGTTTCTATGCCGACCACGTGCTGTCCCAGGCCCCGGGTCTGGCCTATTCGGTGGTCAACGGTGCTGCGGGCGCGCTGGCGCTCAGCGAGGCACAGTTCTGATCCGCGGATCTCCGTCTTCAGGATGAACAAGGGGGCCTTCGGGCCCCCTTGTTGTTGCAGGTGCCGGAAAACTCAGCGCTTGCGGGACAGGTGGGTGATGGCCCGGGTCAGTCCCTCCAGGGTCATCGGGAACATCCGCTCTGCCAGGATCTCGCGGATGATGCCGATGGACTGGCGGTAACTCCAGCTCCGCTCCGCTTCCGGGTTGAGCCAGGCCAGGGAAGGGTAGGCGTCGGCCAGGCGGCGCAGCCAGACGGCGCCGGCTTCGGTATTGCTGTACTCGATGGAGCCGTTCGGCTGGAGGATCTCGTAGGGGCTCATGGTGGCGTCGCCCACGAAGATCAGCTTGTATTCCGGGCCATACTTGTGGATCACGTCGAGGGTCGGGGTGCGCTCCGAGTGGCGGCGGTGGCTGTCGCGCCAGACGTGGTCGTAGACGCAGTTGTGGAAATAGAAATACTCCAGGTGCTTGAACTCGGTGCGGCAGGCGGAGAACAGCTCCTCGCACACCTTGACGTGATCGTCCATGGAGCCGCCCACATCGAAGAAGATCAGCACCTTGACCGCGTTATGGCGCTCGGGGCGCATCAGCAGGTCCAGGTAGCCCGCATTGCGGGCGGTGGCGGCGATGGTGCCTTCCAGGTCCAGTTCGTCCGGCGCCCCCTGGCGGGCAAAGCGGCGCAGGCGACGCAGGGCGACCTTGATGTTGCGGGTGCCGATCTCCACCGAGTCGTCCAGGTTGCGGTATTCCCGCTGCTCCCACACCTTCACCGCGGTCCGGTTGCCGGCAGATTCTCCGCCCACCCGGATGCCTTCCGGGTGATAGCCGCTGTTGCCGAAGGGAGACGTGCCACCGGTACCCACCCACTTGCTGCCGCCCTGATGTCGTCCCTTCTGCTCCTGAAGGCGTTTCTTGAATTCTTCCATCAGCTTGTCCCAGCCGAGCTTCTCGAGCCTGGCCTTTTCCTCCGGCGTCAGGTGCTTCTGCAGCATGGCCTTGAGCCACTCCTCGGGGAGGTCCACCTCAAGTCCGGGAATGGACTGGACGCCCTTGAAATATTCGCCGAAGGCCTGATCGAAGCGGTCGAAACGGGCTTCATCCTTGACCAGGCAACTGCGGGCCAGGAAGTAGAAATCCTCCATGCTGTGGCCGGCCAGCCCAGCCTGGAGGGCCTCCAGGAGGGTCAGGAATTCCTTGGTGGACACCGGCAGCTTGCGGGCCTTCAGATGCAGGAAGAAGTCGATCAGCATGATGGCGGGGGTTCAGCGGTTGCGCTGGGCCATGAACACCAGGCGCTCGAAGAGGTGCATGTCCTGCTCGTTCTTGAGCAGGGCGCCG
The DNA here is from genome assembly GCF_028693495.1 of Zoogloea sp. Lineage (GTDB taxonomy): Bacteria > Pseudomonadota > Gammaproteobacteria > Burkholderiales > Rhodocyclaceae > Zoogloea. Next base: position 24,844 of record NZ_JAQUVG010000040.1, read on the forward strand.
TGCAGGGGGGGGATGCTGGCCTTCTGGTCCGGCGAGCGCAGGGCCTCGACGGGGATCTCCTCGGCCACCAGCAGCTTGAGCCAGTCGATCAGCTCGGAAGTGGATGGTTTTTTCTTGAGGCCGGGAACGTCCCGCAGCCCGAAGAAGACTTCCAGCGCTTCTTTGAGGAGCGCCTGCTTGATCCCCGGGACGTGCACGTCGACGATCTGCTGCATCGTGTCCCGGTCCGGGAACTTGATGTAATGGAAGAAGCAGCGGCGCAGGAAGGCGTCGGGCAATTCCTTCTCGTTGTTGGAGGTGATGAAGACGATGGGGCGATGCTTCGCTTTCACCAGCTGCCGGGTCTCGTAAACGTAGAACTCCATGCGGTCCAGTTCCCGCAGGAGATCGTTGGGGAATTCCACGTCCGCCTTGTCGATCTCGTCGATCAGCACCACCGTCGGAGTGTCGGATTCGAAGGCTTGCCACAGGGGGCCCTGAACGATGTAGTTGGAGATGTCCTTGACCTTGTCATCGCCCAGCTGGGAGTCCCGGAGACGGGAAACGGCATCGTATTCGTACAGGCCCTGCTGGGCCTTGGTGGTGGACTTGATGTGCCACTGCAGCAGCGGCATGCCCAGGGCAGCAGCCACTTCCTCCGCCAGCAGGGTCTTGCCGGTACCTGGTTCTCCCTTGATGAGCAGCGGACGCTGCAGGCGGATGGCCGCATTGACGGCCAGCATCAGATCGGGAGTGGCGACGTAGTTGTCGGAGCCTTCGAAACGCATGGGTTCCATCCTTGGTGTGGGGTTCTGGGGGATTATAGCGGTGACGATTGACGTGCACGGAAGTGGCGTGCTGCCGAGCACACGGTGTTTGCGTGGATCTCCACCGTATCGTCGATCTGGCGGGCGTAGCCGCCGGCCATCGCGATGGCGATGGGCAGTCCGCGTTTCCTTGCCTTCTCGAAGACCAGGGTATCCCGTTCCAGCAGACCGCGCTTGGTCAGCTTCAGGCGGCCGAGGCGGTCGTCCTCGTAGGGGTCCGCCCCCGCCAGGTAGATCACCAGATCTGGCCGTCCCCGGGCAAACACCACGCCCAGCGCGGCCTGCAGGGCGGTGAGGTAGGTGTCGTCGCTGGTGCCGTCGGGCAGTTCGATGTCCAGATCGCTGCTTTCCTTGTCGAAGGGATAGTTTCTGGCCCCGTGGATGCTGAAGGTGAACACGTCGGGGCGCTGGGCCAGGATTGCCGCGGTGCCATTGCCCTGATGCACGTCGCAGTCGATGATCGCGACCCGCTCGACGCGCCCCTCCGCCCGCATGGCCAGCGCGGCGATGGCCGCGTCGTTGAAGACACAGAAGCCTTCCCCGCGATCCCGGAAGGCATGGTGGGTGCCCCCGGCCAGATTGGCCGCGCAGCCTTCCTCCAGGGCGGCGCGGCAGGCCGCCAGAGTGGCTCCGGCCGAACGCCGGGAGCGCTCCACCATGGCCTCCGACCAGGGGAAGCCGATGCGGCGGATCTCGTCCTTGTCGAGGGTGCCGCGGATCACCCGCTGCAGGTAGCCCGCTTCATGGGCGCGCAGGATCTCGCTGTCGGTGGCCGCATCGGGGACCTGGAAGTCACCGGGTCCAAAGGCCCCGGAGCGGAGCAGACGTTCCCGCAGGCGGGCGTATTTTTCCATCGGAAAGCGGTGCCCTTCGGGCAGGGGGAGTACGAAGTGGTCGGCGTAGAAGAGTTTCATCGGGAGCTCGGACTGTTATCATTTCCTGCCACGGCCTGGGGCCGGACACCGGGACGCATCATGCACCTTCTAGAGACCCTGCGGGCCGATCAAGCGGACATCACCGCGATCCGCCGCGACATTCACGCCCATCCGGAACTTGCCTTCGAGGAACATCGCACCGCCGGGATCGTTGCCGAGCGTTTGCGTACCCTGGGCATCGAAACCCACACCGGGATCGGCAAGACCGGTGTCGTGGGCGTGCTGAGGGCCGGCACCGGCTCTCGGGCCATCGGCCTGCGGGCCGACATGGACGCGCTGCCGATCCAGGAAAAGAACGATTTTACCCATCACTCCAAGATCCCCGGCCGGATGCACGCCTGTGGCCACGACGGCCACACGGCGATGCTGCTGGGCGCGGCAGCGGCCCTGGCCCGCAGCCCGGATTTTGACGGGACGGTGTACTTCGTGTTCCAGCCGGCGGAAGAAGGGGAAGGCGGTGCCCCCGAGATGATTGCCGATGGCCTCTTTGAACGCTTCCCGATGGACGCCATTTTCGGCCTCCACAACTGGCCCGGTCTGCCCGTGGGCCACATCGCCGTACACCGGGGTCCGGTGATGGCCTGTGCCGACCGCTTCGACATCGAGATCAAGGGCCACGGGGCCCATGCGGCCATGCCGCACCAGGGGATCGACCCGGTACTGGCGGGGGCGACCCTGGTCCAGGCGCTCCAGTCGGTGGTGAGCCGCACCAAGGATCCCCTGGATGCGGCGGTGCTCTCCATCACCCAGTTCCACGCGGGAGATGCCTACAATGTGATTCCCGACAGCGCCCGCATCGGGGGCACCGTGCGGGCCTTCCGTCCGGAGACCGAGTCCCTGGTCGAGGACAGCATGCAGCGGGTGTGCGCCGGTGTCGGTGCGGCGTTCGGCGCCAATGTGCGTTTCGACTACCGGCGCGGCTATCCTCCCACCATCAACACGGTCCCCGAAGCCGAGTTCTGTGCCCGGGTGGCGGCCGAAGTGTGCGGCGAGGGCCACGTGCAGATCGATCCCAAGCCCAGCATGGGGGCCGAGGACTTCGCTTACTTTCTCCAGGAAAAGCCCGGCTGCTACATCTGGCTCGGCAATGGCCCAGGGGAGGGGGGCTGCACCCTGCACAATCCCCACTACGACTTCAACGATGAGGCCATTCCCTACGGCGTGGCCTACTGGGTGACCCTGGTGCAGCGCTGGCTGAACCCCTAGCTGCGCGTTCATCCACTGCCCTCCGGGGCCCACGCTGGCCGGGCGCTTCATGTGCCCGTCTGAACCCCGGTACCGTTCCGTGGTCCCAGGATGGACTCCGCTTCCTTCTTCCTGACTTCAATGCTTTTTTCCCTGCGCATGCTGCGCCGTGACCTGCGGGCCGGCGAACTTGGCCTGTTGATCGTCGCCCTGGTCATCGCTGTGGCCGCCCTGACCAGCGTGGGTTTTTTCACCGACCGGGTGGCCCAGGGGCTGGGGCGGGAGGCCAACCAGCTGCTGGGGGGGGACCTCGTGCTGGTGGCGGACCATCCGCTGGATCCCGCCTATCGCGAGGAGGCGACGCGCCTGGGCCTGCGCTCGGTGATCAGCACCACCTTCACCAGCATGGTGAGCAAGGGAGAGGATGCCCAGCTGGCCGGCGTTAAGGTGGTGGAGGACGGGCACCCCCTGCGTGGGAGCATGCGCATCGCCCCCGGTCTCAACCTGCCGGATGCACCCGCAGCCGGCATCCCCGCGCCCGGGGAGCTGTGGCTCGATGAGCGTCTGACCAGCGCCCTGGGGGCGCAGGTGGGCGAGCGCGTACAGGTGGGCGCATCCCAGTTCCGGGTCGCGGGGGTGCTGAGTTTCGAGACGGACCGGGGAGCCAACTTCTTCAGCCTGTTGCCCCGGGCGGTCTTCAATGCCCGCGACCTGCCCGCCAGCCAGCTGATCCAGCCTGGCAGCCGGGCCTTCTACCGTCTGCACCTGGCCGGCGCGCCGGAAGTCGTGACCCGCTTCCAAGGCTGGGCCACCCCCCGGCTCCAGCGGGGGGAGCGACTGGAGACCGTGGACAACGCCCGCCCCGAGGTGCGCACCCTGCCCGACCGCACCGAGCGGTTCCTGCGTTTCGC